>CAYFQZ010000180.1:0-11589 GCA_964345305.1 uncultured Ignavibacteria bacterium
TCGCCGTTTTCCAGGGTGATCATCCTACAGTAGGAAACCGACGGGCAAAGCGTGATGGCAAGCAGCACCAAAAGAGCAAGTGCCAAAACGGTCTTTCTCATTCGCGCACCCCTTTTTGAAAATCGGATTGGTCATTTACTCGAATAGATCGACGGGATTCCGCCGACTTTTAAGACAAAAAGCTATGGGGAGATGGCCGGGCGATTCGGCTAGGAGCGGTCTCTTCGACGGGGAATCTCTACCGGGCTCTTGATAAACAGCTCGACCGATCGAATGATCGAGTTTATGGGCAGGGGCCGGTTGGTCGTAAATAGTGTGTAGTTTTCGAACCTCTCGTGTTGGACCGGACAGAAAGTGGCCTGGTTGCGCACCGTGTCGCCGAAAACGGTCCAGGAGAGAGTCTCCAGGACGATCTTGGCTGAATCGAATTGAACCACCTGCGCCCTTGCCACAAGTATGGACTCGTCATCCCCATCCAGCCTGTATTCGCAGGGCACGGACTGCCACATGCTGTCAGCGGGCTGCATGATTTTGCCCGAACAGCCGCAAAGAAAAGCGAAAGCAATCACTACGAACGCCAGCTTTACCAGTCGAATGTCCATGTCATTAAAATAAGGCCACTCTGACCATTTGCAAGCGGTTTTTGGGGTGGCTCATCCCCCATGAGCCTCTGCCCCGGTTATCGCTCTCTCAACAGAGTGGAGAGGGGGGCTCAGGAGGTGAGAGGCTCGCTACCTCTTCATCCCCAGAAACTCCCGACACTTCTCCGAAAGCTCTGTGATCTTCTTCAGCTTTCCCTTCTGCCTCTTATGGACCTTTTCACCCACTGGCATATTCACGATTCTTTGGCAAACCGAGTTGCACTCGGAAAAGCGCGTCAGGGCGAAGAGACAGTTGGCAATGTAGAATCTGCACTCTATCAGATTGTAAGACTGATCAACGCCCTCTTGAGTATGTTCGATTTGTATTCTCTCCAGCAGCTCCTGATATCGTAAGAGTGCGTTGTTCCAGTCGCGCTTGTCATAGTAAGCTTCTGCCAGAGGCCAGAGGAAGGATTTCCCCTGGGGATACCGAGATTGCATCTTTTGGGCCAGATCAATAGCCTGCTCGAAATCCCCTTCACGAATGTGCATCCACACCAGTCCGCTGGCTGCGGCTGCCGAAGAGAAGGTCGATTTCTCGAAGGCCAGCTTCGTCTCGGCAAGGCCCTGTTCGCGATGGTCTCCTATGAAAGGAAGCCAGCGAAACGCCCGGGTGATAACGCTTGCCCAGAAGTGGTAAGAGCCCAGCCCTACGTATGCGTCGTAGAGCCGGGAGTTATGCTTCAGTGCTTCCTTCAGGGCGGATTTAGCCATCAGGCCTTCCTGCAAAGCCGAAAGCCACTTACCCCGCTTGGCATCATACACCGCCTTTGCCCCGTAGGTATTGCCCAGGACCAGATAGCCCCAGGCATCCTTTTCGACCCTCTTGACCCTTTCCCGGCCGAGCTTCTTGGCCCTCTTGACGTTCTCGTAGAATTCCTCTTCTCTGAAATCGCTTTCGTAGTCGATCATCTGAGCGTGGAACAATGCGGCTTTGAAAAAATAACCAGCCGGGTCCCGAGGCGCGATGCGGGTAAGAGAGTCGAACCTCTCCTCCGCCAGACCGTAATCCTCCCGAAAGGATGCCTCGATGCCCTCGTGCAGAAGCGTTTTTATCTGGGGCTGTTGGTAATCGAGATATTTCTGAGGAAAGGACAGGCGCGGACAGAAGAGAAGAAAAGCCGAAGCGCACAGGAGGGCGAAGCGGGAATTGTTTTTCAACCGGTCTTTGCCTCCTTTTCTATCTTCTTTTTCAGTTTCTTGGCTTCCTTGAGAAAGTCCTGAAAGGCTTTGGTCTTGTCCGGGTTGTTTTCAAAAGCCAAGGCGGAGTCGATTTGGGCAGAGGCATTCTCGAAATCTTGTTTCTCATAAAACGTGAGCGCCAAAAAGTAGCGGCATTCCACCTCGCCGGCGGGATGGTAATAGGGTGAGGAAGTCAAAGCCTCAAGCAGGGTCTGGTAAGTGTTGACAGCACCGTCATACATCTTGGTCTCCCGCTGCGCCTGAGCCAGGAACCAGAGTAAAAACGGCCTGTTGCCGTATGTCTGTCTCAACATCTCTATCTGTGGGAAAGCCTTTTCGTATTCTTTGTTCTCCACCCAGATGCGCACCAGGGCAAACTTGGCATCTTCGACGGCGTATCTGCCCTTTTCTATGGCCAGCTTGATCATGTCGATTCCCATCTGCCGGTTGTCTGCCACGAAGGGAAGCCACCAGAAGATTTTCGATTTCAAGCTCTTCCAGAAATGGTATGATCCCAGACCGTAGTATACGTCGTAGAACTCTGGATTCTTCTTCAAAGCGTCTTCCAGGTACCCTTTTCCTTTAAGGCCATCCACGAAGGCGCCCATCCAGTTTCCGGTGAGAGCCTTGTGTATGCCCCTGTATCCCACCGCTCCCCCCAGATAGAGATAGTCGTGTGCGGTCAGATTCGCCTGTCTCTTTTTCTCTTCAGCGGTCTTGATGGCCAAGTCCATGTACTCATTGAACTCCTCCTGGTGAGAGTAGTTGCGGTAATCGTCCATCATGGTCTGAAGGGTGGCCGAGACGTAGAAGTAGCCGATGGGGTCGTTGGGGAAAATCTCGATCAGCTTCTTGAACTCCTCCACCGCCTCCATGGCGGAATCACGATGCACCAGGTGCATCCCCCTCAGTATGATGGAATCCACCTGCGGCGAATCCATGCTCAACTCGGTGCGGGCCGTGCCGGCGAAGCAGATTAAGCTCATTGCCAGGACCACGAAAATGATGCAGGGATGAAGCCCCAGCTTCACCCTCGGTGCGGGCGGATTTGAGGATTCGCCCGCTCGCTTTCTACAAGTCACATTTCGCATCGAATGAAAGACCCTCCTTCGAAAACAGGTACGGCCATCTCCGGCTGACCGTATCTAAAGATCTGCCCTGCCTGCCGGTAGATCGGAAGTCAGCTTGTCCACCTGGGCCGCCTTGGCCTGCCGGATCAGATCTCTCAGGAAACGCAAGTAATCTTCCATGAAAGAGTAGACCCTGATGGGCTTCTGCCTCTTGCTTTCTATGGTGGTGGACTTGAGCAGATTCAAAAACCCCCAGGAGTCGGTGGTCACCTTCTCCACGTCGCTCCAGGGAACGTACACAAACGAAGTGGCCAATCTCTTCCAGACAACGCTTTCGAGAATCAGCTTGTCCGGCGTGACGATCACAAGGTGGTACTTCGAGTTCAGGCGGATAAAGAAGACCAGCAGCACGAATATCAAAAAGAGCAGGGCACAGAGCGGGTAGTTGTTCCTGAATCCCGCAACGCCCGCCGCCAGGATGAGCAGCAGTGCAATCAGTGACAACAGTATTCTGAGCTCCACCCCGAAGAATCTGTATCGCTTTGTGTTTTCGCGTAATTCCATCTTCGTCTTTTAACCGCTTAACTTGCCAGTTCTTCACGCGAAGTCCGGTTATTATAAACACTATACGTCAAAAGTCAACACTTTGAGCACCGTTGGCTGGACGCCCCTAAGCTGCTGTTAACAAACTTCCGGTGCCCTTGCGCGGCAAAGCGCCATCATGGCTTATCGCCTGCGGCAGGGCGGCGGAGGGGCCGGTTCTCGAATGGGCCTCAAGCTGGCTGTGGTCCCCCGAGCCCACACATGCAATAGACCGCTCCCGGCCCGGTCAATTGGGGAGCTTGATGGCGTATCACGCACAGGACGTCTCGCCGCGGCCGCCGTCAGAGAGGCTTTGCTGGCTCCCGGCGTGCAAAATGCCTTGACTTGGCGGCACTTTGTGGTATCTTATGACACAGATTCTCGGAAGGGAGCAGCTAACCAGACTAATCATAACCAAGCTCACGTACGGATACCTTGGTGGTCGGGTACCGCACGCATTAAGGCGAGAATCTCTTGATCCAAAGCCACCAAACGGCCAATGGAGTGCATCCAAAAAGGCACGGTGACTTTCATAACGCTCAAGAAGGAGGTATAGCCGCACAGTAATAGCCAAGAGGTTTCCTTGGAGGGGGATTTTCGTCCACTGAAGCGTTAAACCTTGTTCCATGCGAAAGGAGTATGTCATGTTTCGTGGATGCTTGATTCTTGTGGCTTTGGGGGTGATGGTGCTCCTCATCCCCACTATTTCATCCGCTGACGTACCGCATATGATCAACTATCAGGGGAAGCTGACCAGCGCCAGCGGCGGCTGTGTCAACGACACCGTGCGGATGACCTTTACCATTTACGACGACAGCCTGGGCACCACCGATGAATGGACTGAAACCCATCTGGAGGTGGTAGTCACAGACGGGATATTCAACGTTCTTCTGGGGAGCGTGGACAGCATTCCGGCTGCGGTCTTCGACGGAAGCGTCAAGTACTTAGGCGTCCAGGTCGGGTCCGATCCTGAGATGACGCCCCTCAAGCCAATGGTGAGCGTGCCATACGCCTACCGGGCGCTCTCCGCAGACGGCGGTGGTGCAAGTTGCGGCTGGGTCGACGACGGCACCGTGGTCAGATTGGTGGACAGCACTGACCAGGTGGGTATTGGTACGCAATCTCCCTGGCCGGGTGTGAGGTTGCATCTGAAGGGCAGCGATGCCAGCCTAATATTTGACCCTGGTACGGATACCACGCTGTGGTATCTTGCGTCAAGCATTCCTGGCAATGAACACCTAACTCTGTCTCAAGGGGATCAATACGGATGGACCGTTCGTGCAAGAATGTATACTAACGGCAACTTCGTTGTGGGCCAGACCGGCGGCAGAATGGGCGTCGGGGAGGGAAGCCCCAAGGCAAAGCTGGATGTCGGGGACTCTTACGGCACTGGTGGCCTGTGGGGAGGGTCTGTGGCAATAACGAACTTGACCGGCTACATCGATCCCGGCGATGTCCTGGGGCAGCTTCTTTTCTACGGTCACGACGGAGACGACCAGGTGGGAGCCGAGATACGCTCTACCGCTATGGAGGAGTGGTTGCCGGGCAGCTCCGCTGCCAACCTTAGTTTCATGACCACGTCATCTGGGGCATCGGTTCCGGTGGAGAGAATGAGAATCAGCGATGAAGGCAACGTGGGCATCGGGACGGATGCCCCGGCAGCAATGCTTCATGTCACCGGGGGAGCAGTGCAGGTTAACACGGATCAGGTGGGCGGTTACTATAGTTCTATAGATGGTAATGAGATCAGTGGCGGCATGGCGGGCGGGGCGCCAGGCAACCATCACCTGCACATAAAGCCAGGAGACAACTCGAGCTACCTCTTGTTGGCTGAAGATGGTGGCAATGTCGGCGTCGGGACGACCAGTCCTCAGGGAGCCCTGGACATCAGTTCCACTTCGGGAGGCTTCATTGTCCCGAGGATGACGACCGCACAGAGAGATGCCCTGACCGCGGTGAATGGTATGATAATCTACAATACCAGCACCAACCAGTTCAACTTTTATGAAAACGGCGCCTGGGTCACAAAATGATTAGCGTCTGCACGCGATGTCATTCTGAGGGAGTCCGTACGGACGACCGAAGAATCTGGAGATTATTCGCCCCCGGTACGGGGACTCAGAACGACAGATCCGTTGAAAAAGGAGTAGAGACCATGAAAAGATTGCGACTCATACCGGTGCTCCTGGTGGTCACGGCGCTGACTGTGGTTATGGTGGTGCAGGCTGAATCCGGCAAGAAGCTTGAGCCCGCGAAGGCCAATCCGAAGCATGTGGCCGAGGTCAAGCCAGCGGCGGTAAGCGCACCACACACGCTAACTCCATCCAGCTCAAGACAGGGATACCAGTTGGTCACGGACGTGCTGGACAGCTTCGGCGGAACATCGGAATCAGCCAACTTTCGGATTTCGGTCAACTCCGGGGGGCAGCCTTCGCCTCCGGGATTGTTAGACAGCACCAGCTGGCTGGTGAAGGCAGGCTATGTGGTTGCCTCCAGGGTTAAGCACGGGGATGCCACTGTCGACGGCACACTTGACCTGGGCGATGCAATCTACATATTGAACTACCTTTTCAAGTCCGGGCCCGATCCGTGTCCCATGGAGGCTGGGGATGCCAACAGCGACGGTATAATTGACCTGGGTGACGCCATCTATGTGTTGAATTATCTGTTCAAGGGAGGATCCGCGCCGTCATGCTAAGTAAGAGAGGTTGAAGAAGGAGGACAGGAGGGCGCCCGGGTCACGGCCCGGATGCCCTCCTGGCTCGCGCCCACAGATCAGGGCGAGAGAGCTGTACGCTGTAACACGAGGAAGTTTGTTCGTTCCCACACCAGCGGAGTCGCGGCTGGCTGGGGCGGGTGACAGGTAATCACCGCGACTTTGCGTTAGCTTCACGTGGCTTCTTCATAGCTACCGGGAGCTTGGTCTGTAGAATCCTGCAGGGGGTTACCAGGCATTAACATGGATCGCCTGCTGTGTGTTCGGGCTGGCCGGGTGCTTCTGAGCAGCCCGGCACGAGGGGTGATCTGTATACCAAGTATACCAAAAATCAACACTGAAAGGCTGGCGACAAGGTAAAGGATTTCCCGGTTTTTGAACTGCTGCAGAAGGAGGAGCCTATGGACTAACCGCAAACAGCTGCCCACATGGAGGTGGTTCTGTCGATAGGAGTTGCTAACTTTTTTCCGGTGAAAGGAGTGGCGTCATGGTACGCACAGGCTTTGTTCTTTTCATGACGGGGGCCGCAGTACTGTTGCTATGCTCGATCTCATCTGCTGAAGTCCCCCACATGGTCAATTATCAGGGGAAGTTAACCACAGCTGCAGGTGGTTGTCTTAACGACACGGTCCAGATGACCTTTTCCATTTATCCCGACACCCTGGGTTCGCCAGCGGACTGGACTGAAACGCAGTACGACGTTATAGTTAAGGAGGGTATCTTTAATGTTCTCTTGGGCAGTGTTGATTCTATTCCATCATCTGTTTTCGATGGTAACATCAAGTACCTGGGCGTCCAGGTGGAGTCCGATCCGGAGATGACGCCTCTGAAGCCGATGATCAGCGTGGCTTATGCTTACAGGTCGAATGAGGCAGATACGGCGGATTTTGCCTGGGCCGCAGAAAACGCGGACCTCTTGGATGGACAGGATGCTTCGAGTTTCCTCTCAACTGCCAACGACTATGGTCGCTCTGGTGTGGCGACGGATTTATATGAGGAAACGAGTACTCTGACCGACAAGTATGTGAACGAAACCGGACCCGAAGTTGTGGATGCCACCTCCGGCACAGCCTTCACAGGAAGCGCTATAGGAAGTAGTACCTCATCAATTCGTGGCATAAAGGGCTATGGAGAGAATGCTTCCTCCGGGTCTGCTTATGGCGGGTATTTTGAAGCTGAATCTCCAGGTACAGGACATCACGTTGGAATCTGGGCACTGGGTCGTGGTTCTTCCAGTTCAGGTGCTTGCGGGGTTGGGGGGAGTGGAGAGAATAGTTCAGATGGTGATGCTTACGGTGGGGATTTCATTGGCAATGCTTTGGGCACAGGGACCGCCTATGGCGTACGCGCCAGGAGTTACAGCTCCTCTGGCGGCTGGCATTACGGTGTCTATGGTTGGGCTAATAATCCCTCTTCAGGCTATCCCAAGGGAGGATACTTCTATGCCTATTCTACTGGGACCGGAAGCCCCGTTGGGATGTGGGGGGAGGGTTATGCCAGCAATTCTAATTACGTCTATGGTATAATAGGTGAAGCCATCAACAGCTCGTCTGGCCGGGCAGTCGCCGCATCCTTTTACACCCCCCCGCCATATACCGGGACCGGAGGGCGTACGGGAGTTGACATTTCGGTGCCAGATTCCACTTCAAGCTCTACGTATGGCATCTACAGTTCTGCCACGAATCGTTCGGATGGCTCTGTTTATGGTGGGTATTTCAATGCTTCCGGTTATCTTACCGGCACAGGGACAAGATACGGCGTATATGCAAGCGCAAGTGCTGCCAATGGATGGGCGGGATACTTCGGAGGCGATGTCAGGATAAGTGATAGCCTGGTGGTCTTGGGTGCGAAAAGTGCCGGAGTGAAGGTGGATAATGGTGAATACCGCCTCCTTTACTCGCAGGAATCGCCAGAGGTCTGGTTTGAGGATTTCGGAGAAGGACAACTTATAAGCGGCAGAGCCAATATCGAACTTGACCCTCTCTTTGCTCAAACTGTTAACACTCAAGTCACCTATCACGTTTTCTTAACCCCAGGTGGAGATTGCAACGGTTTGTATGTGGCTAACAAGACCTCCGCATCTTTTGAAGTTAGAGAACTCAAAGGTGGCAATTCCAATCTTACTTTCAGCTATCGGATCGTCGCAAAGAGAAAAGGATATGAGGATATCCGGTTGGCCAAGATGGGGAAGCCCACACCCGAGGAGGTGGCTTTAGAGCAGGCTGAACATCAGGCAGAGAGAGAAGAGGAATGGGCGAAGTTGGAGGAACAAAGACAAGAGATGAAAAGACAACGCGACCAGATGGAAGCAGAGAACATGAGAATGGAACAGGAGAGAGAACGTAAGTAGCTCTTCCTGTCCTGTCAGGAGCTACTCCTGATGGAAAAAGTGACTTAACAGAGGACTGGAAAAATGAATAGGATCAGATTCGGAATCATATTGCTTGCCGCTATGGTGTTCTCTGTGGTTCTGGTAGTGCAGGCGCAATCCGATAGACAGGTTCAGCCCAAGAAAACCGTACAAAAGCCGGCATCTGTTCAATCACAGGACGAAGTTAGACCGGTGAGAGCACCATTGGAAAGCTTTCGTCAGGGATACCAGATGGTAACGGACGTTCTGGATGGCTTCGGAGGGGAATCGGAATCAGAGAATTACAGGATTCCGGTCAACTCCGGCGGGCAGCCTTCGCCTCCGGGATTGTTAGAGAGCACCAGCTGGCTGGTGAAGGCAGGCTATGTGGTTGCCTCCAGGGTCAAGCACGGGGACGCCACTGCCGACGGCACACTTGACCTGGGCGATGCAATCTACATATTGAACTACCTTTTCAAGTCCGGGCCCGATCCGTGTCCCATGGAGGCTGGCGATGCCACCTGCGACGGTGTGGTTGACCTGGGTGACGCCATCTATGTATTGAACTATCTTTTCAAGGGAGGGCCAGCGCCGAGGTGCTGACGTGCACGAAGTCGTCGGATATTCATTCGAACTATGGCTGGCAGGCATATCCGACCTACGAAATCTGATCTCCGCTTGGGGGAAGGAGAGGCGAATGGTAGTTGCTCGATTCATGGTTCGACAAGCTCACCATCCTGAGCACGTCGAAGGATCGAGCTAAGGCTAAGCCGGATGAATCGGGCAACTGCGAATAGACCGTTTCGCCTGACGCAAGGCCGCAGCGTCAGAGCTTGTCCCGAACCGCATGGCTCGCCGCTGGTCGTCGGCGAGAGCGGTGTTCGTAAACGAGAAGCGTTGCGGCGGGGTTATTGTCAGGCCAAAATCGGCCGAAAGTGTAAACGGAGAGGCCGGTCGACCCGTATAGTCGCCTGTAAACATCAGAGCAGATTTGCCTTGCTTTTCTAATCGGTTTGGCTATATTAGCGTATCAGAGATGGTAAGGAGGATTTGATTTGAAGCCGAAGATTCATCCCAAGTATTTCGAAACCACGGTTACCTGCGCCTGCGGCAACGTGATCAAGACCCGCTCCACGTCGAAGGATATCCGGGTGGAGATCTGCTCCGCCTGCCATCCCTTCTTCACCGGAAAGCAGAAGCTGGTTGATACCGCCGGCAGGGTGGAGCGGTTCAGAAGAAAGTACAGGCAATTCGAAGAGAAAAAGGCAGAAGGCCAGGAAGAGAAGACAAAGGCTTCCTCTCCGGATAGCGGAGAGAAGTAGCACAGAACAAGAAGCGACTGTTGTCGAGAAAGAGTGTTGAGAGCGTTCATATTGACAGCAGTCGCTTTTCTACATCTCGAATGGTCGGAACAAACTGAACCGATCTTCCACTGAACCAAGTGTGCCAACCAAAAGAGAAAGGCAGGCGTCTTGAGTGACCTGCATGTGGGTGGCCAGGCGGTGATCGAGGGAGTCATGATGCGTTCCCCTCACAGAATCTCCACCGCCGTGAGAAAGCCGGATGGAGAGATCCTGGTGAAAAACCAAAAGTACGTCTCCTACACCCAGAGATATAAGCTTCTGGGACTGCCCATAATTCGCGGCGTGGTCTCCTTTGTCGAGATGCTGGTGATAAGCATCAAAACTCTGAATTACTCTGCCGACGTGGCCATCAAGGAGGAGGAAAAGAAGCAGGCCAAAAAGGCAAAGAAGAGTTCCGATGCTCTCAGGAGCCTCTATTTGGGACTGACCGTCGTCTTTGCCTTGGCACTGGGCATAGGAATTTTCTTCTTCCTCCCGTTGTGGTTTTCGGACTTTCTGGGCGTAAGAAAGGAGGCTTTGGCCTTCAACCTGGTTGCCGGAGTGGTGCGGGTGGTCTTGTTCATCCTGTACGTCTGGGCTATCTCCAAGTTCCACGAGCTCACAAGGGTCTTTCAGTATCACGGGGCGGAGCACAAGTCCATCTTCACCTACGAGGCGGACAAGGAGCTGACCGTGGAGAACGTCCGCGGTTTCTCCACCCATCATCCTCGCTGCGGGACCAGTTTCATCCTGATCGTGGTGGTTTTCGCCATCCTGGTCTACTCCACGTCGGACACCATTTACTATCTAATAACCGGTGTGCCGCCCACCCTGCCGAAGAGGTTTTTGCTACATTTTTGTCTTTTGCCGCTGGTGGCCGGAGTGGGATATGAACTTCTCAAACTCTCTGGAAAGACCCAGGATTTGAGAATCGTCAGATGGTTGAGCGCTCCCGGTCTCTGGATCCAGAGAATAACCACCCAGGAGCCCACCGAGGATCAGATGGAGGTGGCCCTGGTGGCCCTTGAGAACGCCCTGAGCACCGAAGATCCGGCTCCTGCAGTTTCGGCTGAAAGCGCCCAGAAGCCTTTCAGTTAGGAAAGAGTTCGGCTGATTAGTTCATATTTGCCTGTCGAATCTTTCAACCGAAGAAGGTGAATCGATGCTTGATTTACTGGAGAAGGTGGAACAAAAACATCAAGAGCTGACCCAGCTTCTGTCCGATCCCACTGTGCTGTCGGACAAAAACCGGGTGAGGACAATCGCCAAAGAGCACCGGGAGCTGAGCGATATCGTCTCGCTCTCCACTCAATACAGAAGCGTGCTCAGGCAGATCGAGGATGACGAGAACATCACCCGGGGATCAAAAGACAAAGAGCTGGTGGAGCTGGCAAAATCCGAATTGGACGAGCTATACTCCAGGAAAAAAGACTACGAGGATAGGCTCAAGATCATGCTGCTGCCCAAAGATCCGCGTGACAGCCGGAATACCATCATGGAGATAAGGGCGGGCACGGGTGGTGAGGAGGCGGCCCTGTTTGCCGCAAACCTCTACCGCATGTACATGAAGTACGCCGAGAGCAATGGGTGGAAGCTGGACGTGATGAACTCCAATCCCACCGGCATAGGCGGATTCAAGGAGATCATCTTTCTGGTGGAAGGCAGCGATGCTTACGGCAAGCTGAAGTACGAGAGCGGGGTCCAC
>CAYFQZ010000181.1:0-4980 GCA_964345305.1 uncultured Ignavibacteria bacterium
TGATTGCAGCCACCGACACATGGTCAGAAGCTGGCGCATCAAACATCAGATGGTCCATCGGCTGCAACGTTGACTATTACTTCTCTCCACTTCGACTGACCAACGGCGACCTGAAGAAAGCCGGCTATCCCGAGATAACCAGCAGTACTCCCCAATTGGGCTTGGAACTGACTCGCTTCAAGTACGATCTGGCCGGGAACGCGAAACGCAGTCTCAGTTTCCTCTACATCTACTGGCAAGGCGAAGGCAGGAGTGGTGACTACGGGGTCAAGGTCCGTTTTCACGAGTTCGCAGCAAAAGTCAGGGTGTATCTGTTCCGCCATTTCGCGGTCTCCCCATTCTTGGGATGTGGAGTGGGCTTTCAGACCGGCGCCATCAAGACATACACCCCGCTGCATTCGGTCGTAATCGAAGGGGAGTACAGAAACAGCGGTGGAGTGATTAGTTTGCTGACCGGAATCGAGGGGCAGAACAAGCCAAAAGGCGGGATCTTCCGTCTTGAAAGCGGCTACCGGCACATCCCATCTACCTCAGAGTGGCCCCGCGGCGCAAGAATCAATACCTCCTGTTGGTTTGTGGGAGCGACTTTTGGGATAAAAATGTGAGCGGGCATTCGGATCGAGGTGGAGTCCCTAGCAGGGGCAGTCAAGCCTGCGCCCGGCAGGTATGAACAAGGCTTGGAAATTCGGTCGTCTCCGCTCATTCCGTTCTTAGCTGGAGCTTCGCCCATCACGCTGACCCCCTTGGCGGCGAAGTCTCGCCGGTTTTGAGAGTCTTCTCCTCAACAATGAAGATTGAGCGTCACCGGGGTGCAGAAGCTTCTTGCAGCAGCGCGTCCTTACGGAGGCCCCCAAACGGACCCGTATGGGGTATAGGCGAAGATCCAGTTTTGGCGGGAATTCCGTAAGCGTCGGCAGCGCTTCAGCCTGCCCCGGAGGATGACGATATAGAAAAGGGAACAGCTGTCTGTATGCCGGTTTTCCAGGGGGTAAAAGTGTCCGCTGAAACAGTCAAGTTGCTGCGAAAAACGCCGATCTTCTCCACGCTCGATTCCTCCGGTCTGAAGAGCATCGCGGATTTATTCAAGGAGAAAACCTATTCGGCCGACGAGGTGCTTTTCCGGGAGGGAACTCTTGGCGATACTCTATACATCATAAAGGAAGGCGCAGTAAAGATCACCCGGTCAGCCAAGGAGGGCGAGGACGAGGCCAGTTGGTGTCTGAGAAGAGAAGGAGATATCTTCGGGGAATCAGGCTTCATCGACGAATCTCCCCACCGTGTGACGGCACAGGCCACTGAATCCACCCAGGTACTGGAGCTGTCCAGGTCGAATTTCCTGGCCATCCTGAACAGCAATCCCTTGATCGCTTATCAGATCGTGAAGGTTATGAGTTGGCGTCTGAGACAGTCCGATCTGCGACTGGTAGAGGACCTGAAAGAGAAAAACGAGCAGCTTGTGAGGAAATGCGGCGAGCTGGAAATGCAGTTGGAGAACTCAGAGCCTCACGTCCGAGAAGACGAATCCGCCGTATCCGGTTCTGATGGCCAGGAATCTTCCGAGCTGCTGCTGTCCTGGTTGCCGTATCCTGTGATCCTGGTGGATCAGGATAATCAGGTCTCTTTCTTCAACAAGGCGGCGGAGAACCAATTCGGGTACGAAGCGGCAGAGATCGTGGGAAAGTCAGTCAGTGCGCTCTGGGACGAAAGCTCGTGGACGGCTTCTTCGGCGGAAATAGAGGAAGAGATCGAAAACGACGGCATGTGGGAGGGTGAGATCCTGGCCAGGAAAAACGATGGAGAACGCTTCGCCTGCTGGCTGACCATAACCGAAATCGTGGACCAGGAGGGAGCAAGTCAGGGTAAGCTATACGTCAGCCCCACATTGAGCCGGCTGCGCGCATCCGCCTGCGAGCTGGACAGGGAACCGGTTGATCTAAAGGATCTCTTTGAGGAAGAATTGCTGCGACTGAAAACGGACGAGAAATTCCGGGATATAACTTTCGTCACCAGCTTCGAAGAAAACGTGCCCCGGGTAAACGTCAACAAGCGCCAGCTGCGACAGTTGCTTTGTGCGTTGCTGGATAATGCCGCTTCGGCGTTACATCCCGTCATGGATCGCCAGAAAACCATCACTGTCGAGGTGTCCGCTGTAAGTGATCGGCGCGACGTGCAGATAATGATTTCCGACAACGGGGTAGGGATTGGCCCGGCAAATCTGCCTAAGGTGTTCAAGGAGCCCCTTGCCACGAGAAGTGAGGGATCGGGACTGGGGCTGCTGTTTGCGGGCAGGATAGTGAGGGAGCACGGTGGCAGCATCGAAGTTCACAGCCACGAGGGGGCGTACACACTGTTTGTCATCAAACTGCCGGCACTGGAGGTCAAACCGGATTCTGCTGCCCAGCCCGAGCCGGCTCTCGAATCTGGAAATTGAGCAAGTGTAATGGAGTATTGGACTTCAGCCCGCCTACGACCTTCGTAGAGTCTTTGCTTCCGACCCGATCTGCTTCGATTAAAGAGAGAAGTACTAACAGGCATTCTTCAAATCTGATGATTTTGATAATTGACCTTCCGCTTCATCTCCAGCGCTCCGATGCGGAGGCGACCTTAGCACGGTTCGCCTGAAGCCATACGGCACGTGAGGGCGGACACTCTACGACGGTGTGCTATAAATCTCCCCAGATTAACTTCGGAAAGGGATTCAACGGGTTTTGACCCTCAGGGAAAACAGCATGTCCAGACAAACGATGGCCGCCCCGAAGAGAAAGGTGGCTCTAAATCCCAGAACTTCCCATATCACGCCACCCAAAACCGGCAGGATCACTGCGGATATATGGTTTATGGTCACGCTGAACGAGATGCAACTGGTGAGATCGGCCTTGTCGGCAATCTTTCTGGCATAGGATTGGAGGGCAATGGAGGAGCCGAAAAGGATGTTGTCCACCACGTAAAGGACGGCCAGAAGGGGAAGCCAACCTATGTAAGCGTAGCCCGAGAAAATGAAGATCAGAATGAAGGAACTCCCTGCAAGCACGACTCGCTCCCCCCATCTCTCCACCAGACCTCCCATGAAACTGTTGGTGTAGATGGTGACCACGTTGGATACAAAAAAGAGCGTTGCCGCGGTGGTGATGCTGATCTGGTGATTTGCCACCAGGAGAAAGATGGCAAAGGTGGTGAAGATATGCCGGCGGCATCCTCGCAGGAAGCTCAGGAGGTAGTAAAGGGAGTATTTCCTCTTGAGGGTGACTTTTCTCTCCTCTTCCTTGGCCCGATTGTCTTTCAGTGTGAAGCTAAAATAAACCCCGGCAATTACGACCAGGGCGCCAAAGACTGTCAGTACCTCCGTGTAGCCAAGAAATAAGGTGGTCGCGAAGACGCCGAGGGTGGCGATGACTCCGGCGGCGGACTCGGTGCTTTTTATCTTTCCCTGCGCTTTCCCCGATTCTTTGGTCTTGATGAAATGGAGCAAAAGGGCGTCGTTGGAGGAAAGGAAGGCGTGGAATCCGATGCTCATGACCAGGGTGCCCGCGCCCAGCATGAGGACCGAGTTGGAGTAGCCCACCAGAATCAGCCCAAGTCCCAGCACGACGATGCTTAAGGTGGCGATCTTCACCTCTGCTAAGTAAATTGCCAGCGCTCCCACGGTAAAACCCAAGAGCCCGGGGACTTCCCGAACCGACTGGATGATTCCGATCTGCGCCGGTGTGATGTCCAAAACCTCCTTAGCGAAGTTGTTGAATATCACTCTCCAGACGGTAAAGCCGAAGAAGAGGGTAAAGGTATTTAGCGCTATGGCCAGGAGGTTGACTTGTTTTTTTTCGAAGAGCTTCATAATATGGGATGCTTGTCGGAGTTATGCTGCACTTTGGCCGCACGGGCGTAATACTCTGTTACGAAATCCAACCTGGTTTCCTTTAAGCCGGTGCCGAACCGGATCGAATACGGGGCATGATCCGAGCGGTATTTTTGATCTTGACACGCCCACGGGTTCGGTCTAGTTTGTGTGCCAGGGAGAGGGCCAGGCTCCTTTCCGATGGGAGACATGAACCTATCGCAATGCCTGGCACTTTCGACAAGTCGAGTGAAAAGATAGGAGACAGGAGGTTGGAGATGAAGACCCTGAGAGGAAGTGCCATATTCATTCTCACGCTTTCTCTGGCTTTGCTTGCCTGCAGCACTGTGGCGGTAACCGGCAGGAGGCAGCTGAATCTGGTTCCGCGTTCGACCATGATGTCGATGAGCGCCGATCAGTATGGCCAGTTTCTGAAAGCAAACAAGCTCAGCGACGATCAAGAGAAAACCCAGATGGTCAAGCGGACCGGCACCAGGATTCAGAAGGCCGTGGAGAAGTATTTCGCCGACCGGGGTAAGTCGGGCAGCTTGAAAAACTACGATTGGCAATTCAACCTGGTGGAGAGCAAAGAGGTGAACGCCTGGTGTATGCCCGGAGGAAGGGTCGTGATCTACACCGGAATTCTGCCAATTACCAGAGATGAGTCGGGGTTGGCGGTGGTGATGGGCCACGAGATAGCCCACGCTGTCGCCGAGCACGGAAATGAGAGAATGAGTCAGATGCTGCTCACCCAATTGGGCGGCGTTGCGCTGTCCAAGGCCCTGGAGGACAAGCCCGAACAGACTCAGCAGATCTGGATGACGGCCTTTGGATTGGGCGCGCAAGTCGGGGTTCTGCTTCCGTACAGCAGACTGCACGAGAATGAGGCAGATCATCTCGGCCTCATATTCATGGCCATGGCCGGGTACGATCCGAATACTGCGGTGGGATTCTGGGAGAGAATGGCCAAAGAGAAGGGGGGACAGGCCCCTCCCGAATTCTTGAGCACTCATCCCTCTGATCAAACCAGGATCAACAAGATCAAGGCGCTGATTCCGGAGGCCATGCAGTACTACAAGAAATCCGGCTGAAGCTGGAACTTAAAGGTGTGTTGTGTGTTGACCTCTCTCCTTTGATCCCCCCTCTCC
>CAYFQZ010000182.1:0-2899 GCA_964345305.1 uncultured Ignavibacteria bacterium
CGTACTGGGATACGATTATCCGCGATCTCAAGCATGATCGCGGCCAACAATTGCGGTTTGAGCAAACAATGCACCTTGTTCAGATGTTCTTCGATAGTGATCTGGAAGTGTTGAACGTGTTCTTTGCGGCGGATCAACCCAACGCTTACCACAAGTTTCTGGCTTCTCGCCTTCGCTGTGGCGACCCTGTACTGACAACGAACTTCGACTGCCTAATCGAGAAGGCGGCAATGAATGCTGGGTGGACGCCAAAGTGTGCTTCGAGCCCCCTTGAATTCGGGATGTGTGCTGACGAGAGGGGCGGCGGTTCGCGCATTCTGAAATGGACTCAGGCGGATGCCGAAGAGAACTCAGAAGTAGCGCGTCTATTCAGTCTCTTGGAGGGCAAAGGTGAGAGCTTGGCCCCAACAGTGATCAGTCGCGAGTTCATCGAGAGTCTACCGTGTGGCGGGAAGAATAGAGATGGTACTGGTACGCTGTGCAAGCTGCACGGATCAGCGCATGACGTTAACGGGGGCGAATCCCTGCATACGATCAGAACGACATTGGAGGCGATTGCAGAGCTGCGGGGAGATCCCGGAACCGACGACCTGTATCGCCGTATCCTCTCGAGAAATACACTTGCTGTGATTGGGTACTCCGGATAGGACGACTTCGATGTTCTGTACTATATACGGAGACACGCGGAGCCACACGCGATCGTGTGGTTCGTGTATGCGCCCAGCGGCTTTGCGTTTTTCCGGGTGAGCCGAAGGCATGGAAGGTGGCGAAGAGGAATCCCACGGAAGGTTACCGCTTTCCTTCGGTCATGCAGGAGCCAAGAAGTGTATGCTGTTGTTGGCGACACTGCGGAAATCCTGCACAGGACGGTTTCTGACTATCCAGATTTACGCGACGAGGAGCCAGCAGTCCCGTTTGGTCTTTCAGGTTACTTGGCGGAATGGTTCGGCATCTACGCCACGAACGCGGTCCGACGCTCGCTATTCTGTGCGTACGCAAATCGCGCCACTCGTCGATGGAAAGCGTGTGCCCGCCTGTGTTCAGAAATACTGAGGAAGCGTTCGAGGGAGATGGACTTGCAGGAACGTGCGACCGCCCAGGAAAGAATGGGTGAAGCACTTGTGATGACGGGCGAACATCGCGCGGCCTTGAAGAGCTTCAGGGAAGCACGCACAGCCTATGACAATATGGGGTACACTGCGGGCGTGACCAATGCAGACGGGAATATCGGACAAGCGCTGCTCGCGTTGGGGGAGCATGAGGGAGCCCGGTCTGCAACGCTGCGGGCGCTCAGAGCATTCCAATCCGCAGGAGATGAGGCAGGCATCGGAATCTGTGCGCACACCCTTGCAAAGATCTCACGCCGTATAGACACGCCCCAGACTGAGGTGGAATACTTGCAGACCGCTCTGCGTGCAGCGAGACGCGCTGGCAATCTCAATCTTGAGTATTCGGTGCTCGAAAGATTGTCGGAAGTCGGAGTGAGCCGAATTATTGAGGAAGGTAGGCCGAGTCCGGCCATAGATGTGGACAAGGAAGCAAGACTGCTGCGGGACGCTCTGGGTGGGTGCCAGCGAAGGTAAGCAACGCGTGATGTGGACACGAACACAGGGAAGGAGACGAACAAATGGGATGGTTTGGCAAGCGGAAGAAGAGTGCAGGACGGGGATATGACGGACCAAGAGCAGTTGGGCATACCGTCAATGTAGGGTCCGAGCCCGTGATAGGAAGAATCGTCAATCGACCGGAAGAGACGTGGTTCGTTGTTGAGCCGACAGGCGGTGAGTTCGCGAAAGAACCCAAGGCTGCGTGCGAACAGGCCGTACGGATCTTGGTGCAATCAGGCTCGGTATCGGCGAGCACTGTCAATTCGCGAAATGTTCGAGTCGAGGTAATAACGAACTGCGCTGGGCAGCGGGAGTTCAATATCGTCCTGGGGCTATGATGAGAGACGGTGTGCGAGGAATGGGGGGCACGTCTCTACATTCTATAGTATCGTTGACAGGTTGCTTGCGTAATGTACAGATTTGAGCAGCGGCATGCATTCGACACTTACTACGAGGAAAGACACAGTAATGCAGTAGGAAAGTGTAGGATGCGGACGTGACCCCTGCTGCGATAGTCCTGCTGCAGCTTGGAAACGACCAGATTTGCGTGTATGACCCGGACAGGAGGCAGATTGCCGTACGACCGATTGCAGTCGTGGAGAAAGACAAGTCGAACAAAGCCATCGACAGCGACGAGGAACAGCGCGCCGCTTCGCTCTGCGCCATTCCTCGCACGTCATGGCAGTCGTTATAATCTGAAATAATGATAGAAATCGTTGAAGCAAATACTAATGAGTTAATTACACAAGCAAGGAGACTTTTTCAGGAATATGCTGAATCGTTAGATTTCGATTTGAGCTTTCAAAATTTTGATGCTGAGTTGGAGGATTTTCCTAGCCAATATTCCCCTCCTACTGGCAATTTATTTTTAGCCTTATCCGAAAGCCATGCTATAGGCTGTGTCGGGATTCGGCATTTTGAAAAAGGCATTTGTGAAATGAAACGGTTATATGTAAGGCCAGACTATAGAGGTAATAATATCGGCAGGAAATTGGCGGAGTCTGCTATCAAAACGGGGAAAGCATTGGGTTATGAACGAATGAGAATAGATACCCTGCCCTCAATGGAAATTGCAAATCAATTGTATAAGTCATTAGGTTTTGTCGAAATAGACCCTTATAGGTACAATCCTATTGAAGGGGCAATCTATTTGGAACTAATTTTAAAAAGATTATAACCATTCGCTTAAGAGGGACACAGCAAAAAACCACCGTGCCCCTTAGCTCAACCGTTGGCAAGGCAACAACATCATGACTCGCAAAAGATCGCTGACCATATTAATTGTCGTTCTT
>CAYFQZ010000183.1:0-3146 GCA_964345305.1 uncultured Ignavibacteria bacterium
TACTGCCCAAGCAAGTTCAAAAATTCCATAGCGATCGGGCGCGGACTTCCCCTCCTTTTTGGTGAGCGGATCTGGGAAGGCAAGAACAAGAAGGCGGGATGACGGAGATCCCCAGACGCCCGGACGGGCCCGTCTGGGGGAGCGTCCGCTCGTCTGGTAATTCCCGCTGCTATCGGGAACAACATTAGTACCCTCATAAGGCGAGGCATTCAGCCTCGCCCTGCGGACGCCTCCGGACCCAAGTAGATGCATTTGTTTCTGCGTCCAGGATAAAATTAGCCGCCGCCTGAGCACGTATAATGATTAAACTTCTCAGCGGCAACCTGTGTCATACTAAGTGTCATATGTAAGAAGGAGAAAAAAGGAAATCTTATGAAAAAGGTACTTTTGGTAGTGGCTGCTTTGGCCGTGGTGGTTTTGCTTTTTTTGATTTTTGTAGCAGGGGACAAGAAATCGGAAGCCACCTTCGTCACGGCCGAGGCCGAAAGGGGGGACATATCCATCCTGGTAACCGCCACCGGCACGCTGGAAGCGGTCACGACTGTGCAGGTGGGCAGCCAAGTTTCGGGAACCATATCAGCTCTGTATGTCGACTTCAACGATCGGGTGAAGAAGGGTCAGGTCGTCGCCCAGTTGGACCCCACTTTTCTCAAAGCCCAGGTGGCGCAAGCTCAGGCGGATTTGGAGAGGGCGGCTGCATCAGCTCAGTTGGCCAAAAAGGAATACGAACGGGCATTGTCGCTTTTCGGAAAGGACATGATCTCCGAGTCTGAGAGAGATATAGCTCTAACAAATTATGAGCTGGCAGCAGCGCAGGAGAAATCGGCGCGGGCCGCCCTGAACCGGGCCAGGACCAATCTAAACTACGCCACCATTATCTCACCCATAGACGGCGTGGTCATCTCCCGAGACGTGGACGTAGGGCAGACCGTGGCCGCCAGCCTGCAGGCACCTACCCTGTTCACCATCGCGCAGGATTTGGCCCAGATGCAGGTCAATACCAGCATAGATGAGGCGGACATAGGCGCAATAGCAGAAGGCCAGGAGGCTCTTTTCACCGTGGATGCCTATCCAGAGTCAACCTTCGAGGGGATCGTGAGCCAGATCAGGTTGTCCCCCGAGATCGTGCAGAACGTGGTCACCTATAACGTGATTATTCAGGTCTCGAATCCCAAGCTGCTGCTCAAACCAGGGATGACCGCCAACGCCACCATCCTGGTTAATCACCGAGAGGACGTCCTTAAGGTTCCTGCAGGTGCTCTGCGTTTTCGTCCACCCATGGAGGGCGCGGAATCCTCGTCTGAGAGAGTGCATGCGGGAATGCCTCCCACCGGTTCGCACCTGCCGGCGCAAGGCTCCGCTCTCTCGGGTCCCAAGGGTATGAAACACGCCAAGCAGGATAGAGTCTGGATTCTTGATCAGGAGGGGAAACCGCAGCCGATTCCGGTTAAGATTGGCATATCTGATGGATCCTCCGTCGAGATCGCATCGGGTGATCTCAAAGAAGGCGACCAGGTGATAATTGGATTCGGGAACTCGGTCATATCGGCGACCAACCAGCAGGTAAACCCCTTCGTTCCCCGATTCAGGAGACGCAGGTAATGGGCTCAAGTCTGCTGATCACAACAGAGGGCGTTACCAAAATCTACGATCTGGGTGAGTTCAAGATTCATGCCCTGAGGGGGATAGATCTATCCATAGATCGAGGCGAATTCGTGGCCATAATGGGCCCCTCCGGCTCCGGAAAGTCGACCCTGATGCACATCCTGGGTTGCCTTGACCGGCCCACTAAGGGAACATACTTGCTGGAGGGGAAAGACGTCTCTTCTCTGGATCGAAACAGCCTGGCTGCAGTCAGGAACGAGAAGATCGGTTTCGTGTTCCAGGTCTTCAACCTGCTGCCGCGAACCACCGCCTTGGAGAACGTGGAACTCCCTCTGCTTTACGACGGCACGCCCACCAAGGAGAGAGTCCGCAAGGCCAAGAAGGCCTTGGCCCAGGTCGGACTCGAAGGAAGAGAGGGTTCCTATCCCAATCAGCTTTCCGGCGGCCAGCAGCAGAGGGTGGCAGTAGCCCGCGCTCTGATCAACGAGCCGAGCATAATCTTGGCAGACGAGCCGACCGGCAACCTGGATACCAGGACCTCCGTCGAGGTGATGGAGATGTTTCAATCCTTGAACGATTCGGGGATCACCATAGCGCTGATCACCCACGAGAGAGATATCGCCTATTACGCGAAAAGGAACATAGCCTTCAGGGACGGCAGAATCGTGAAGGACGAACCTGTAGCCAATCGCAGAAGAGCCAAAGAGGAACTCCTGGCCTTGCCGCAGACGGATTTGGAGGAGGAGCTATGAGATATCTCCAGATACTGAAGGTGGCCTACCGCGCCTTAACCAGGAACAAGATGCGCTCCAGCCTGACCATGCTGGGGATAATCATCGGCGTGGGTGCGGTGATCGCCATGGTGGCCATAGGCCAGGGGGCAAAGAGAATGATCGACGCCCAGGTAAGCTCACTGGGGGACAATCTGCTCACCGTCTTCTCGGGAAGCCATTTCCACAGGGGAGTTCGCAGCGCGGCAGGCACCGTGACCAATCTGACTGATGAGGATGCCCAGGCCATCCTGGAAAACTGTCCCGCAGTCACCAGGGTTACGCCGCGAGTGCGAACCGGGGCGCAGATTATCGCGGGGAATCTCAATTGGAACGCTTCCGTGGAGGGTTATGCCCCTGATTTCATCTTCATTCGGTCATGGCCTGTGGCCTCAGGAACGTTTTTTACCGACCAGGACGTCCGCGGGGCAACTAAGGTCTGCGTCTTGGGCAGCACCATAGTTGACGAGCTCTTCGCAGGACAAGACCCTGTGGGTGAGATCATCCGAATCAATAAGCTCCCTTTCAGGGTAGTAGGCGTCTTGTCTTCCAAAGGACAGAATGCCTTCGGCCGCGATCAGGATGACGTGGTGATAGTCCCCTACACCACTGCTCAGAAGAAGCTCATAGGCATAACCCACGTGCAGTATATAATGGCCTCGGCCACAGACCGAACCCAGATCGACGTGGCGGAGCAGCAGATCACCCAGCTTCTTAGGCAGCGGCACAAGATCCCGCCGGGTGAAGACAATGACTTCACGGTCAGGAGCC
>CAYFQZ010000184.1:0-4143 GCA_964345305.1 uncultured Ignavibacteria bacterium
CAGCCCGGAATTGCGGACCGGGTAAAAATCGATCCGATCACGCCTGCCAATTGACAAACAATCACGCTCATCACCAGCTTCAGAATCCCAGTGAAAGCTGTCTTTTCCATTTCATACCCGAGTTTGTGGAGCCGAGCATCAATACTGCGGGATGGCTAATTGGGGTTCTCTGAGGTTGTTCTGGCCGAATCACAAAGAATTGTTACCTTATGTTGCTTTGAGTACTTCCGACCTGCCCAGAATCTACTCTTACCGCGGGCCCAATTGTCTGGCTGGGGAATTCATTTTCCGACTCTTCAGGTCCATAATCCTCTGGCGGAGTTAAGGGACACTCGTCTCGATTTATCTTATCAGAAAGGATCAAAGTATTTATCCCTTTAAAAAGCGGTTTTGAGCCTACCTAAAGCGTTTCTGTTCTGAAGCATGGTTGTCGTCATGGTGTCTGTACATACATATCTGGGCACATCAATTATTAATCTACGAACCACCCGACTAGCTGTCAATATCTAAAGATCACAGGCCAATTACGTAAAAGTCCTACGTAATTAAAATGCGCTCTGCACGGACGTGAAAAACATCGAATTACCATGTTCTCACCAAACGTGACCCCTGGCAGTTCGGGGTCCACCCACTCCTCCCCACTGTCCGACTGATATAATCTTTCGAACCAAATACAATTGGATATGGCCTTGTTAGTTTGAATCTAGCATTTCTCGAAGCGCAGGTTCCGCCCTTGCATACAGAAACTCGTATCCAGATTCCAAGAGTCTATTTGGGATTGCCCGTTGCCCCGACAAGATCAACTCTTTGCCCATCTCTCCCAAAAGAAGACTTAATGCAAAACCAGGTACCGGCAACCATGATGGCCGCTTCATAACCTTTCCCAAAAGACTGAAAAAGTCTTTAGACGTTAGAGGGTTCGGCGCTGTTAGATTGAAGACACCCTGCAACTCTTCCTTTTCCATTAGGAACCGAATAGCTCTTACCTCGTCATCAAGGTGAATCCACGGAATCCACTGATGGCCACTGCCCAAACGACCGCCAACAAAGAGGCGAAAAGGCAGAAGAACGCGAGAGAGAAATCCCCCCTCTGCTCCAAGCACCACGCCTGTGCGAATTATCACGTGGCGGACGCCCGCAGATTCCACCTTCTTGGTTGAACCTTCCCATGGTTTGGCCACTTCAACTAAGAATCCAGATCCGGGCCGGGAAGACTCATCAAGCATCTCGTCATTCCTGTCGCCGTAAATCCCGATGCCTGATGCTTGAATGACCACTTTAGGCTTGCTCTCAGCCCGTTCCACCGCCTGCAGGACGGCCTCTCCGGCAGTCAGCCTGCTTTTCAGAATCCTGCGCTTCTTCTTCTGCGTCCACCGACCCGAAGCGATGCTTTCTCCTGCCAGTTTCATGATGGCGTTAGCGCCATCTCCAAAGTCTTCCCATCCTTTAGCAGTCTTGGCATCCCATTTTGCCAACCTGACCTGATCCGGAAGCCATTCGCCTCCCTTCTCCGGACTACGGGAGAGCGCCACCACCTCATAGCCTTTTTCGACCAGGTGCTTGCACAGCGCTCTTCCGATAAAACCGGTTGCGCCAGTGATAACTATTCGTTTAGACATATCCCTTGTCTTTTTCGAGCCGGTCACGCCTGATGACTTTCGGCTTGTTTTGGCTTATGTTTAACCTATGCTGTCTTCAGCTCCGAGGTACAATTTGCGCAACGCGTAGCCTTGATGGCGATGGTGGAGAAGCAGTAGGGACATTCCTTGGTTGTAGGTTCCGGTGGCGGAGCCTCCTCTTTCCTCTTAAGTTTGTTGATCTGGCGAATCATAAGAAACACCGCAAAGGCAACGATCACGAAGCTAATGATGGTATTGATGAAGACGCCATAGTTCATCGAGACTGCGCCCGCTGCTTTAGCGTCAGCCAGCGAAGCATACGGTCCGGCAGTCGCTCCCTCTTTCAGAACTGCGAAAAGGTTTTCGAAATCCACGTTGCCCAACAGCAATCCGATCGGCGGCATGACAACGTCGGATACCAAGGACTTGACGATTACCCCGAATGCCGCTCCGATGACGATTCCCACGGCCATGTCAACCACGTTGCCTCGCATGGCAAATTCTTTAAACTCTTTTAACATAACATCACCTCCTGTGAAGTTAGTTTAGGAGTCTGGCTATTATCTTGGCAGCAACCTGCCGCTTTCTTATTGCTCTGACATCAGCTCATTTGGTCGTGCCTGTGAAACTGTCTTTCTTTTTTTATTTTCAAGCTAATCGAATCCGGAATTTCTCGACCAGGTGATCAGGATAATAGGAGAGCTTCGCCTTACGCAGTCCCGTCTCCCCCAGATCCTGTTCCCGGTTGACATAAGTCACATCCCGCCAGGAATTCGCGCAGAACTGCTGGTTGATCACGGCATAGAGTTCGGGTATCTGCGGGTTGGCTTTCTCGATATGTACCACCGCTGTCTGGCGATTCAACAATTCTCCCAGGGCAAAAGCTTCCACCTTATTCTCCATTAAAATCACTCCGCCTTGTATCCTGAGGTCAGGGGAATGCTTCAAAGCCTCGCGAACCGCCTCCCACTCGTCCAGAAGATTCATATCTTCCTCACAGCGACGGAACTCACACCACTCTTCTGCTAGCTCCAAACATCCCTTCCCGTGCTCGTCACTCAATGCAGCATAGGTGGCCGAATGGCTGCGCTCAAACTTGCTGATGTGATTTCTCTTGGAATGGTACTTCCTGCCCGCCAGCCCGATTAGATCCCCACTCTTATAAACATAATCGAAATGGTCTCGCGTCGGTTGTGTAATAAGACCTGTAGCTCCCTGGATTTCCGAGACCAGGGCCTGATCGGCCCGCTCGATCCTCGGTTCTCTCTCTTTTTTCTCCTCCTGAAGGAAGTTCAGAAGCGTGCGCACCACTTCCAACCGGGTAGGGGGCCCCACCGGTTGAAGGGCATAGAAACCATTGGTGTCGGTTGTGCAAAAAACAAGCAACCAATCCCGGTACACCGACCACTGAAATCCGTAGCGCGAGCGCCATATGAAAAGATTGGTGAAGGTCCATTCGGAGGTCTGAGGTTGATATCTGTCAAGAGCTTTTTGAATCATGTCACGATCTTCCAGCTCGATCGGTTTGAATTCCGGGAATTCCGGAGGTACCGCCATAAATGTTCTCCTTCAGAAGCACCTTGTAAGAGGCATCAAGGACAGTCAAGTTATCTCGCCAGTTTCGAAGCTATGGTCGCCACGTGTTTTCCCTGAAACCGCGCTGCCGCCAGCTCATTCTCGCTGGGCATGCGCTTCCCATCCGGACCAGCGATGGTGGACGCACCGTAAGGCGAGCCGCCGGTGATCTCATCGATACGCGACTGGCCTTCAAAAGTATATGGCAAACCAACTATGATCATCCCCTGATGTAGCAGCGTGAGGTGAAAACTCAGGATGGTAGATTCCTGACCCCCATGCTGCGTGTTGGAACTCGTGAATACGCTTGCCACCTTTCCCACCAGGGTGCCTTTAGCCCAGAACGGGCCAGTACCGTCGAGGAACTGTCGCATCTGTCCGCACATGTTCCCAAAGCGTGTAGGCGTGCCGAAGACGATGGCATCCGCAGAACCTAGCTCGTCAAAAGTACATATAGGGATGTGAGCGAACGCCTTCTGAGATTCGACAGCCCCAATCTGCCTGAGTATCTCAGGAGACAACGTCTCCGGAACGCGCCGCATCTCTACCTCGGCGTCCTTCACCTGTTTGGCCCCTTCTGCAACGGCCTCGGCCATCCGGTGAGTATGCCCGTACGCCGAATAGTAAACGACTAAGACTTTCATGGCTTATGGCTCCTTCTCACTTGAGGCTTTACTTTCTGATGTATTCATCCGCCATGACATCACTCTCACCATTATCTCAAACTCTCCTTTTTAGTCTCCGTTCTTGGTGAATTCACGATGAGATTGCAGTCCGATTCGACTCCTCTTCAATTCACACAGCCTGACCTCAAGATCAGTGAACAAAGAAGTTGTAAATTCCGTGAGCTAAGGCTACCAGCACCGTTGCATAAGCTAATGTGTGATGAGTCCTAACTGTCACTTTGCCCTTCTTCATCAGCCGTCCTGCCGTTACGGTGGATATCAGC
>CAYFQZ010000185.1:0-10948 GCA_964345305.1 uncultured Ignavibacteria bacterium
ACCGGTAAGCGAAGGGAATGGTGCTGTGTTCTCCACCCAGGAGGAAATAGGCGGTTCCCCAGTTGGCGGAGGCATCGGCTACAAACTGTCGTATCTTCTGGCTATCCGCCCCTGCGTAATTGGCATATATCCAGGCCGTGGTGATTAGCGTGTCGCGCACGCCCTTCTGGTTGTGGCAATCGATCAGAGGCCCAAAGGCGGAGGCGAGGGTGGAAGAGGTGATGACCACGTGATCGAAGGGAGCAGCTTGTGGCAGCTTGGAGCCTTTGGACTTCGAACCGGGGACCAGCCGAACGTCCTCAGGGTTGACCACCATGTCTTCGACCGCGTCTCGATACAGCCTCTCGCCATTCTCGGATATATCTGACGAAAGATAGTCCCCACAATGGTATCCGTCCGTGCCCTCGACAAGCAGATTGATCGCGGTACAAAGCACAAGCCTCCCTTCGGCCGGAACGTACTGCAAGGGGTAAAGCTGGATAATTGCCATGGCCTGACCGGCCAGGTCGGCCTGACGCACAAATGCGGCCACGGCTGCGGGATAAGGCTGTGTGGAGGCATAGACTTCCGCGTCGGGCCCGACCAACTCCGCATCTGGACTTGAGAGCCCCAGTTGAATCGGCGGCTGAGACGGAAGAATCTGAAACTTCCCTGAAATCTCCTCTCGGGTCGTGCTTGCAACCTCAACCTTTCGTACGGCCATTCCGGGAGGTAAGGCCAATCTTATCTGCTTGGAGGGCAGCAGGGGCTTTCCCAGCTCGGCCAGGAAACTGCCGTCTTTCAGCCTTACCAGGTCATATCCCGTAATCCGGTCAAACCATAGATCCTGCGGGGAAAACTCCGCAGTATAGGTGACGGAGTACGTTTCCTGCGACAGGGCCCATGAGGATGGGAACGCAATACAAGCGGCCGCAAACAGCGCCGCTACCAGTTCTGATTTCGTCATTTCCCTCTCTCCTTGACACAAAGAGGAGGAGTCCTTCCGTCGACTCCCCGTTTGCTATGGACACCCAGGTGAAGGCCCGCCCTTGAAGAGATAGTTGAGCAAATACACCGCGTCAGCCAGATCCACCTCTCCGTTGCAGCTGGCATCACCTGCGGCCAGCGGGACAGGCGGATCGTCGCCCTTGAAAAGATAGTTGAGCAGAAACACCACGTCAGCCAAATCCACCAACCGATCGCCATTGGCGTCGCCCTGAACGTATTCGGGAGGGAAAACGTAAGCCTCTCCTTCCCAGGGCAGATAATTCTGTTTGGTGACCGTCACCAGCATGGTGCTTTCCGTTCGGGCCAGCGGATCGAAGATTACGTCGCCGTACCAATCGGTGTACCCGGTCAGGTAAATCTCGTTACCCTTCCAGAGACAGACATAGGCCAGGCTCACATTATAGTGATAGGTAGCGTTCTCAACGTGCACCAAGAAAGACGAATCGGGCAGCAGAGTATCGGGAAAGGTCACCTCAAAGCTGTCCGGCTCATCCGTCCAGATGGGCATCTCCGGCTCGCCCAGGAGATTGAACGTCCACTCGCAGTGCTGCTGAGCGGATCCCCCGTCGGAGAAATGATGTTTGGCGTCGACCAGGGTCTGGCCAGCTTTATACTCATGACGGTCGAAAAGCGAAATCCACCACTCCTTCTCCAACGCGTTGGAGAGGCTGTAAGGGTCACCGGAATAGTAGTATCCGCTGCGAGTATTGCCTGTGAAGGCCACGGCTCCCCGATCGGGATTGTGGATCACGAAATGCTCGGCGATGCAGTCATTGTAATCCATGTGATTGGGATGGCAGCCGGTGCTCACGATCACGGACAGCTGTCCTTGGTTGGTGAGAGCATCCACGTCCGAACTGCGGATGCCCCAACCGTGGTTGCGGTCGCCCGTGCCCATGTACGAGATGTAAGAATGGTCGGCATGATTTACCAGGTTCTGCCCGGCGTTCAGCGCGCTGAGCACATCCGTGAGGTGGTTTCCGAAATAGCTGTCATACACCTTGGTCACGCTAAAACCGAGAGGAATAAGGACACTTATGTGCCCTTTGAGGAATTCGACGTGCGTGATCTCGTCATAGTCCATCCCCACAAGCAGAACGTCACGCGGGTAGCCTGTCCGGGGAGGATTCTTCTCGTATTTCAAGACCTTCTGTATGAACGTGTTAATCTCGGTCGAGTTGGCCACGCTGGCCCTCCCCACAAACGCCTCGTGAGTCCAGTCATCGTCAAAATCGGAGTAGTACTGATCCCCGGGAGATTCCTCAGACGAGTAGGCTCTATACTCGAACGGAATCGTCTCGTTCTCTCCGCCCAGCAGGAAGTAGCTGGCACCCCAGCTCGAGTTGGCATCGGAAACGAAGTTGCGAATCTTCTCCCGGCTGCTGGACCCGGTGCAGTTTGAGTAGATCCAGTCGGTATGGATCACGGTATCCTTCACTCCCTTCTGGGTATGCCAGTCGACCAGGGGCTGGAAGTGGGCAGCCAGTGACGACGAGGTTACGATCACGTGGTCGAAGTTGCCGTTCGGAAGAGCCTTGGACAGGGTAACTTGGGGATTCCCTCTCAGCTCCGCGTCTTCGGGGTTCTCCACCATTTCTCTGATCATCTCTTGATAGGCTCTTCTGCCTCTCTCCGAGATATTCGGCGACAGGTAATCTCCGCACAGATATCCACTCGAACCTTCGATAACCAGATCGATGGATTTGCAGAGGATGAGCTTCTTCTCGACGGGTATGTACCGCAGGGGAAAGAGCTGAATCACGGCCATGCTCTGACCGGCCAGGTCGGTCTGTCGGACGAACTTCGCCGTTTCCGAAGGATACGGCCGGTCTGATTCGTATATGATTCTGTCCGGCTCAACGAAATCTGCATCCCCCTCGGGCGCGCCTATCTCCCTGGGCGGCTGGGAGGGGAGGAGGTTGAACCGGCCGGCGATCTCCTCTTCGGTCGTGCCGGCGACGTACACCCTATTCACGCTCATTCCGGACGGCAAGGCTAACTTGATCTCCCGGCAGGGCAGCATCGGCTTGCCCGGCTCAGCCAGGTAACCACCTTTTTCCATCCTCACCGCATCATATCCCTTGACTTTGCCGAAGACAAAGTCCCCCTCAAAGAACTCAACCGTGTGGCTCACCTCATAGATATTCTGTGGGCGGACCGGTGCGGAGACCAACACAACGCACATCGCCGCCAGCAGCCCCATGGCCACCTTGGATTTTGACATTTTGCTCTCCTTGCTGGAAAAACTCAAGGTCATCTGAAGAAGATTTTCGTCTATCGGCACCCGGGCGAGGTTCCGCCCTTGAAAAGATAGTTGACCAGATGAACCACGTCTCCCAGATCCACGGTGGCGTCACAGTTGGCGTCGCCTGCCTCCAGCGGTTCAGGCGCGATTCCGCTCTTGTACAGGTAATTCACCAGATGCACCGCGTCCCCCAGATCGACTATGCCGTCGGCATTGGCATCGCCGGGAAGATACTCAGACACCCCAACGCCTCCCTGGAAGGGCAGGTAGTTGTGCTTGGTCGCGGTCACATACATAAGCCCCAGTGTTCCGGGCGACGGGCTGAAGAGCACGTCCCCGTCGGCATCGGTATATCCTGTCAGATAAACATCATTCTCCTTCCACAGGCAGACGTAAGCCTGATCCACCGCGTTCCCGGAAGTAGCGTCCTCAACGTGAACCGGAAACGTCGAAGGTTCCGGTGGAAGCCAGAAGGGATGGGTTACCTGAAAACTATCCGGCTCGTCGGTCCATACCTCCATGGCCGGCTCGCCCAGCAGGTTCAGCGTCCACTGGGAGTGCATTTCGCCGTAAGAGGAGTGGGGGAAATGGTGCTTACCGTCTGCCAGGATTTGACCCAGCGTGTGCTTGCCCCAGAAAAACATGCTCACCCACCACTGTTTCTCCAGACCGTTGGAGAGGCTGAGCGGGTCACCCTCATAGTATAACCCGCTGCGCGTGTTGCCGGTGAAGGCCACGGCGCCCCGGTTGGGATTGTAGACGACGAAATGCTCGGCGATGCAGTCGTCGTAATCCATGTGATTAGGATGGCAACCGGTGGAGACCACGACGGACAAATGGTTGTCGTTGGTCAGCATATCCACGTTTGAGCTATAAATGCCAAGTTCATGATTACGATCCCCGGTGCCCATGTACTCGATGTATGAATGGTCCGCATGGTTCACCAGATTCTTACCAGCGTTCAAAGCCTCGATGACCGCCGTCTTGTGATTCCCGGCGTGGCTGTCATACACTTTGGTCAGGTTGAAGCGCGCGGGAATGTAATAAGCATCAATATTCTCCTTCAGCTCCTCGCAGTGCGTGCTGGCGTCATAATCCATGCCAATGAGCAATACATCCAAAGGATAGTCGGTTCGAGGAGGATCTTTTTCGTATTTCAGAACCTTGTCTAGGAAAACATCGATCTCTGCGGCGCTTTCCGCGCTAAGGCGTCCCACGAAGACTTCGTGAGACCAGTCGTCGTCGAAGTCCGAGTAGTATTGATCGCTGGGGGTATCCTCCCGGTAATTCCGATATGCGAAGGGTACCGTCTCGTTCTCGCCCCCCATGAGGAAAAACGCCGTTCCCCAGGTTGAGCAGGCATCCACCACGAAGTTTCGAATCTTCTGGGTATCGGCTCCGGCGTAATTCAAGTAGATCCAGCCGATGGTAACCACCGTGTCCCTGACCCCTTTCCGGTTGTGCCAGTCGACCAGCGGTTGGTAGTACGGAGCGTAAGAGGAGGAGGTGACGATCACGTGATCGAAGGACCCCTCAGGCAGGAGGGCCGGGGCTTTGGCTGCAGAGCCGGTAATCAGCCGGACTTCCTCAGGATTTGCCACCATGTCCGCCACCATTTGCCGGTAGACTCTTCTGGTCTTTTCGGAGACATTGGGGGATAGATAGTCTCCGCACCGATAGCCTTCCACACCATCAATCTCCAGGGTGATGGAGGTATTAAGAACGAGTCTCTTTTCAGCAGGTAGATATTGCAGCGGGTACAGTTGAACAACAGCCATGACCTGGCCTGCTAAATCGGTTTGGCCAACGAACTCCGCAGCATTCAGAGGATAGGGTTGGTCTGATCCGTATATCTGATCGTCAGGCTCCACCAACTCAGGATCCGAGTCCGACGCTCCGATCTCTCTGGCCGGCTGGGCAGGGAAGATGTCGAACTCGCCTGGGACGTTCTCCTGCCTGATGTTCAAAATCTGCACACTCGAGACAATCATGCCGGCAGGCAGGGCTACCCGTATTTGAGCAGACGGCAGCATCGGCTTTCCCGGCTCAGCCAGGCATTCTCCGTTCTCGACTCTTGCAACATCGTAACCCCTGACCTGGTTGAACGAAAAATCGTCTAAGGAAAACTCAGCCGTATACCTGACCACTAAGGCATCGCCGGAAAAAGCAGGCTGGGCCAAGAGCAAAACAGATATGATTGCGGCCAGAGTAGAAAGCCTTCTCGATCCCGTCATGCACGCTCCTTAGGTTGGTTTGTTCGACCCGGAATTAGAAATAAAGGACCTCCCGGATATCGGCATCGCAGTTCCGTCGTGAAACAGTACTTTTCCTTCTCTCAAGTCGAGGTAAATTCTTACCAATCATACCTTCTACGTCCAATTTACCGAAATTTCGCGTTTTGTCAACCCGTTTTTGGCGCCTGCACACCGCTGTCGGACAGAGTGCCTGCTTACCCAAGACTGCGAGATGTTGGCAGTTGCGAACTTACCCGAACACAGATAGTCCCCCAATAGCCGCCCCGAAATCGCTTGCGCAAGATTACGCCGCTGCCGTGGACGCCTCCCATCCGCAAGAGATTCTGCTTGACTTTCTACACCCCAAGCGGTATTTTCAAAGAGAATCCCGACGAAATGCCGGAGTTCTCCATCGGCGTTTAGCGCTATACGTGAGTTCTTGTATGCCTGGAGTTCCGAAAGGAGCGATAACCCATGAAGAATTTTCTGTTGGTCAGTGCCCTCCTATTGTGGGCTCTTCCTGCCCTGGCGGAGCTTGACTGTGTATGGGTCAGAAGGTACAATGGCCCGGCAAACGGAAGTGATGCTGCTTTTGCCATGAGCCTGGGTGATTCGGGCAACATCTACGTGACCGGACGCAGCGATGGCCTGGGTACAGACTACGATTATGCCACTGTCAAGTACTACCCGAACGGAGATACCGGCTGGGTGAGAAGGTATAATGGACCGGCAGATTCCGCCGACGAAGCTCATGCCATAGCAGTAGATGGTTCGGGCAATATTTATGTCACAGGTCACAGCCATGGCCTTGGAACGGAAGCGGACTACGCTACGATAAAGTACTATCCGGACGGAGACACTGCCTGGATCAGAAGGTACAACGGAACCGGCAACTCCGACGACCAGGCTCTGGCCATAGCAGTGGATGGTTACGGTAACGTGTATGTTACGGGATACAGCACCGGCGCTGAGACGTACAGGGACTATGCTACTATCAAGTATTACTCGAACGGAGACACCGCCTGGGTGAGGAAGTACAACGGCACCGCGGACAGCAACGACGTCGCCCGCGACATAGCCGTGGATGGTTCTGGGAATGTGTATGTCACAGGGTACACCGGCAGCAGTGAAACACGAGAAGACTATACGACCATCAAGTACTCTCCCAGCGGAGACACGGCTTGGGTGAGAACGTACGACGGATCTGGGCATGTCAATGATTGTGCCTATAGCGTAGCCGTAGATCCTTTGGGCGGCGTTTGCGTGACCGGGTACAGTTATGGAGACGGGGCCGGTTACGACTACGCAACGATCAAATACTACCAGGATGGGGATACCGCCTGGGTGAGAAGGTACAATGGGAGAACCGCCCGTGCCTTGGCAGTAGATGATTCAGGTAACGTATGTGTGACTGGAGAAAGTGTCGGCGATTTCTGTACCATCAGATATTATCCCAACGGAGATACCGCTTGGCTGAGAAAATACAATGGACCGGCGAGCGCAAGGGACGAAGCTTGCGCCCTTGCGGTGAATGACGTTGGCGACGTTCACGTAACCGGGTATAGTTACGGCGTTGGGACCAGCACCGACTACGCTACCGTGACCTATGATGAGAACGGCGACATGCTCTGGTTGGCCAGGTACGACGGACCCCCAAGCTACGGTGATGTGGCTTACGCCTTAGCGTTAGACCAAGTCGGCAACACCTATGTCACCGGAGGCAGCATCGGTGACGGTACATCTTGGGATTTCGCCACAATAAAGTATGCTGAGGCTTTGCAGCTAACCTTTCCCAACGGGGGAGAAGTCCTGAACGTGGATGCTACATACGGCATAGCTTGGGACCAATTCGGCGTGAAAAATGTGAGCATAGAATACTCTACAGATCAGGGTTCCAGTTGGAGTCCCGTTACGGTCGTAGCCGGATCAGACGGGAGCTACCCCTGGAAGGTTCCCAACACTCCTTCTGATCACTGCCTGGTCAGAATCTCCGATACACGCGACGGCGATCCTGCCGACACCAGTGACGCCTGCTTTCTTATCGTCTGCAATCCAGGCATCGCAGTAAATTGGCCCAATGGAGGGGAAGAACTGCACGTCGACGTCACCTACGACGTAACCTGGGACCTCTTCTGCGTGGACAGTGTGAAAATCGAGTACTCAACCGATCAGGGTTCCGGCTGGCTTCCCATCGCCGTCGCCAGCCGCTCAGACGAGAGCTATCCGTGGAAAGTACCTAACACTCCGTCCGAAGAGTGCCTGATAAGAATCTCGGATGCGCAGGACGGCGACCCTGCCGACACCAGCGATGGCTCTTTTGCTATAGTCTGCCAACAAGAAATTGAGGTGAGGTCCCCGGACGGAGGAGAAAGATGGAGGACAGGCGACCAGTACAGCATTACGTGGGACTATATATGTTTCTATGATAGCGTGTCGATCGAGTATTCGACTGATGCTGGGGCAACTTGGAATATCATTGTGGATACAACTGAAAACGACGGCATTCATCCCTGGACCGTCCCAGAGGCGCACTCCGAAAGCTGTCTGGTCAGAATCTCGCACGCCTTGGACAGTATTCCGTCTGACACAAGCGACGGTTTCTTTTGCATGGTTCCGTGGATTCGAGGCGATGCCAACGGGGACGGGATGATTGACGTGGCAGATCCCATCTATATACTCAACTATCTGTTCAAGGCCGGAGACCCTCCGACGCCTCCCGAGGCCGGTGATGCGACCTCCAACGGCGTGGTCGATCTAGGCGACTGTGTTTTCCTGCTCGGCTACCTTTTCAAAAACCATCCACCTCCGGGTTGTTAGCTGAAGGTCACTCTTGGCCTGCCCTGGAACACGCGCGTTTCCTCGACAACGGGAAAGGGTGGATGATAAAATCCGTCCCGGCTGCTGGGCCTCGCCTATCTCGATTCTCTGTGAAGGTAACCTTTAATACTGCGACTGAAGATGCGGCCAAGAGACAGGCAGAAGCCGCCGGGCTTCTGCCTGTCCTACTTGGACCGTTTGGTATGCTATAAATGTAATCGAGGTGGAAGAAACGATAGGTGCCGAGCTGTAATCGGCTCAAGCACAATGAAATCTATACTCATGTTCCGAGCGGTCAGCGTTTTCTGGGCTCATTGCTGACTATAGAGATCTCCTGTGTTCCCGAAAACGTCTCGCCCGAGCTTGTTTCCCCTTCCAGGATAAATGTGGTGAGTTTGTCGTAGTCGTCGGGCCCCAGCTGAGCCTTGATGTCATCCATGGAGAACTTCGCCACGAAATTGCCGCAATCGTCCTCTTTCCACCAGCTGATGGGCACCGGGTCAAAATCGGTGACGGTCAAGTCCAAAGTCACAGTCGGGGCATTCACAGCGTGGAAATCGATGTTCGTATGAACAGTCAGAACCGTACTGTTGCTCTGAATGATCAGAGTGTTCGGTGACACGTCAATGGTGATCTCGAGAGCCTGGCATCCTGTCGGCGCCAGAAAGAAGGCTGCTGTTGCCAACGCCAGAAGCCAAACAGGGCTGAAGAAGAACTTCTTGGTTTTTTCCGTTGTCACGTCATTACCTCCGCAAGAAAAGGTTTTTCCTCCTATCAGTGGACACATGCAACTTCTGCCTTTGCTTTTTTCTCACCTCCTTTCTGCAACCTCATCGAAAAGGTGTCGCCAGCTATCCCTCAGAAACAGTCTGGATGAGACCTAGGCTTGTGGGCAAAGCAATCTCCACCGGCCCTGCAGGCTGCCCTTTCTGCCTTTCTCGCCGCCAACCCTGAAGTGACCGCCGACAACTCCCTTTCTTTGACCGTTCCGGTCAAGCCACTCTCCCACGAATGCCCCCCCGTCCTCCCCATACGAGTGCGAATACTCCCATCTGGCACGGATCAGCCATTTGAACTCTCCGTTCGGCCCGATGCACTTTCCAAAGAAGACCTGCTGGCCGTTATTTCTCTTGCCCCAGTGTCCCTGGAAGTGGCCAGCCAGGCTTCCGTCGCGACTGATCCATTTCCCCCTAACCACGCCCTGGTGCCTCTGCGTCCTTATCCATCTGCCCTCCAGAAATCCATTGCCGCAAGGAACCAGCTGCTTCTTGTAGCCTGTGAAGGCAATCTCGTTCCCCTCGTCGCCAACTGGATAGACCACATCGATGGAATCGAGCTCGGAGTAATCAAAGGTCTTGCTGAAAGGCAGGGAGGAAAAGATGAAATTTCCTTCGGCACTGCCGGTGTCGTTCGGCGGAACCACGATGGCCAGGTAGACGCCGTCGAAGTGTGGACCAGTGTAGGAGGTCCACTCCAGGGTCTGACGGTCCGGACGCGGCCTGTGAATCCAATCTCCCCGATCAAAACGTATGGTCCTCAACAGCACCAGGATTCCCTTGTCAACCTGCGCTGAGCCGCTCCAGTCGGTCACCGTCGTGACCGTCGTGTCCCAATCCAGTCTTCCCCAGGTGATTCTGAGGAAGTAAACGTCCACCAGCGAATCCTCGATATCCTCGGCGATCTGGGGATCAGTGATCAGAAGATCGTTTACCTCTCCATCCTCTCCGAATTCGGCCAATATGGCTGGATCGCCGAAACCGGGAGCCTCATTGGTGGCCCTATATCCGCCGAATTCATCCTCCAAATCAGGCACCTCGACTTGAGTTTCGCTGCCGTTGATCTCCTTGCCCGAGTTGAAAATGCAGCCGCTGACCAAGAATGCGGCCAGGAAGAGGCTGACGAGGATACTGATAAAGTATCTGAATCTCACTTAACACCTCCTTTTAGGATTTCCGATTCACACCACTCAGCTTATCATCCAAGTTTGGCGCCAATGTCGACAAGTCCATAATGCAAGAGCGATGCCAAAAAGAGATGGAATGGACTTGCTGTTACTATTCTTTTGCGAGTCAACGAATTAATAAGTGTGCGAAAACTGCTTTGTATCGAGGAAGACTTTGTAAAGCGAACTTGAACGTACAGCCAACTGATCGTATTGTACCGCATGGTACACGTGTGGTCATCTGAGGAGAACAAATCGCCCGCCCTGGCGATTCTCTCCCGGAGACTCTCTTCGTTTTCCCCTATAAGACAGAAGCTGATCAGAACGAGCGCCGCCTTCTCCCGCACAGCCGAACATTTAACTTGTCTGGCATAGGCTGGATCATTATCTTACCTGGGAACCTGCAGACTCTGTGTTCGTATTTTACAGAGTGTGTCCATAGACATCCAACTCTAACTTCCGGAGGTTTCGCCATGCGAGTCCCGAGCTTGCGCAAACCGTATTCTTCTTTGTTTCCGACTCTGCTTCTGGGCCTGATGGTCCTGCTTCTTTTTCCCTTTGCAGGTGAATTGAATTCTCAGGAGGCAGTCGTGTCAAAAGGCCCCCCAGAGGCTGCTGTGGAAAACGTGGTGGAGACGATTCATGGCCAGAGAGTGGAAGACCCATATCGCTGGCTGGAGGACGCGGAGAAGGCAGAGACGAAGAGGTGGGTCGACGACCAGA
>CAYFQZ010000186.1:0-30318 GCA_964345305.1 uncultured Ignavibacteria bacterium
CGAGGCCGAGTTCGATTTTACCGGTCTGAGGATAGACGGTCTGGACATGGATCTGGGTGCCTCCTCCATCGACGTCGACTTCCGGGAGCTCAATCCGGAGCGGATTCGCAAAATCAGGATAGACGTGGGCGCAAGTGAGCTGGAGATGAACGGCCTGGGAAATGCCAATTTCGAAAAGTTAGATTTCGACGGCGGCGTGGGGGATTTTACGTTGGACTTTTCCGGAGGGTTCGAGCACAGGGCGTACGTGGATGTGGATGTGGGGCTGGGCAGCCTCAGCATCTTTGTGCCCAAAGATGCGGGGGTGCAGATTAGGAGCGAAGCCTCGTTCCTCTCGTCGGTGTCCATAGACGAGCGCGACTTCGATGAGGTGGAAGACGATCTTTACGAGAGTGAGAACTTCGGCCAAACGGAGAAGGAATTGATCTTTAACATAGATGTGGGTCTGGGATCTGTGGAGGTGGAATATAGCAACCGCTGAACCGGCAGATGACATCTTGTTGATTCCGCTTCAGGGGGCGTAGCCTAATGGACAATCGGTCTTACAAATAATGCTAGGCAAGGAGCCGGAGTTTGAACCCAAAGGATGGGCGTCCCTTTTGGGGGAAGGGAGATAGTATATGATGAACGAAGTTAGGCCTTGCGAATCCTGCGGCATGCCCATGCGAGAGGCGAAGGATCATGGCGGAGGAGACTGGGGCAATCCTTACTGCGTCCATTGCACGGATGCGAGTGGGAAACTGAAAAGTCGACACCAGGTCAGAGAAGGAATGGTCAATCTGTACATGTCTCGGATGGGCAAGCCCAGAGAGGAAGCAGAGAAGTTTGTGGAAAAACAGATGAAGAAGCTTCCCGCGTGGAAATGAGTGCAAGCTTCCTGCGACAGGAGCGCACAAGCTTGCCCGCGCGAAACGATCCCCACGGCGAAACATAGTAGAAGGAGAAGGCTGCATGCATGGGAGCCTGGTCTCTTTCGGGCCAGGTGAGCAGAAATTTGCCGGAGTGAAGCGAGCGCTGCAGCCTTTTGGCTGAGAAATGAAAAAGCCTTCCACGCGGAGCGGAAGGCTTTTCCTTCTTCAAACCCTTTTTCGATTTTTCAGTTGAGATAGGCGCGCAGGGATTTGCTGCGGGAAGCATGTCTCAACCTTCTTATGGCTTTCTCCTTGATCTGTCTTACCCTCTCCCGGGTCAAGTTGAACCTGGCTCCGATTTCCTCGAGCGTCAGCGCCTTTTCCGAATTCAAACCGAAGTAGAGGTTGATCACCTCTGCCTCGCGAGGAGAGAGCGAGTCCAAGGCTCTTTCGATCTCCAGCCTTAAGGATTCGCTCAAGAGATCCTCATCCGGCGCGGGCTGGAATTCATCCTCCAGCACGTCCATGAGGCTGTTGTCCTCGGAGATGGAAAACGGGGCGTCCAGAGACAGATGGCTGTTGGAGATCTTTAAGGTATCCGACACCTCCACAGCAGATAGCTCCAGTTCTTTGGCGATCTCATCGGGTGAGGGCTCTCTTCCGTACTCCTGCTCCAACGAGCTGGAGATTTTGCCGATTTTGTGCAAAGTGCCCACCCGGTTTAAGGGCAGCCTGACGATGCGCGACTGCTCTGCCAAAGCCTGCAGTATAGCCTGCCTGATCCACCACACCGCATAGGAGATGAACTTGAATCCTCGGGTTTCGTCAAATCTCTTGGCCGCTTTGATCAGCCCTATGTTTCCTTCGTTGATCAGATCGGCCAGAGACAGGCCCTGGTTCTGATACTGCTTTGCCACCGAGACCACGAATCTCAGGTTGGCCTTGGTCAGCTTCTCCAGGGCCAGCTGGTCTCCCAGCTTGATCCTCTTGGCTAACTCCACCTCCTGCTTGGCGGTGATCAAAGGAGTCTCTCCAATCTCCCTCAAGTAAAGATCCAGGGAACGGTCTTCGTCCCTGTATCTTCTCACTTGCTTTGCCAATTTTTGAAGTACTCCTCCTTTCGGCGACTATTTGGGGTTGAAGGTTTGCTGCAATCTCCGATTCTTCCAAGACACGTTTATTCCGGTTTCACTGCAATAAAGAGCGGTTCTCCACTTCTGTAGATCAAAAACAGGACGGCCTTCTTTTCCTCAATCAGGGGTCGGATGGCGCTGCGATAGTCATCCACATCCTCAATCTCCCGGTCGCCCACCTTGCTTATGATGTCTCCGGTGCGAAAGCCGGCCAGTTCGGCTGGGCTTCCCCGCCTTGTGCCAGTCACCAACACGCCGGCACGAAATTCCAGGCCGTACTGTGCGGCCAGCTCTCTGGTGCTAGCGGTTACCTCCAGGCCAAGCCAGTTCTCTTCCTGTTCTTCTTCGGCTGGCTCTTCAGCGGCGTCGGCAAGGAACTTTTCTCTGTCCGCCAGGGTTAACCTCTTGGTCAGCTTTCTCCGGTCCCTGACGATGTCGACGATCACCTCCTTGCCGGGTCCCGCCTGAGCCACCATCATTCGAAATTTCTGGTCGTCGGTCACCGGCCATCCATCGAATTCGGTGATGACGTCACCCATTTGGATTCCCGCCTTGTCCGCGGGTGTACCTGGCTGAACCGTCCGGACCAATACCCCCTGCTCCGCGGGAAGATCCAGTGCGTCTGCAGTGGCCTTGTCGACCGGCTGAAAAGTTATCCCCAAGAATCCCCGAGAGACTTTGCCTTTCGATATCAGATCGGGAATCACCGACTGGGCCAAGTTGGCCGGAATGGCGAAACCTATGCCGATGTTGAAGCTCACGCCAGTGGGGTTTGTTATGGCTGAGTTTATCCCCACCACCTCTCCGCGTACGTTGACCAGGGGGCCTCCGCTGTTTCCAGGATTGATGGAGGCGTCGGTCTGTATGTAGCTCTGGTACTGCGGCGTATCTTCGGGCCCGAAATAAAGATTGCCCCGCCCCTTGGCGCTGACCACTCCCACGGTCACGGTTCTTTCCAGGCCCAGCTCCGGAAAGGGGTTTCCTATGGCCATGACCCACTCTCCCACCTTGAGAAGATCGGAATCACCGAACTCGGCCGCGGGCAGTTTTTCTTCCACGTCGATTTTCAGCACGGCGATATCGGTATCCCTGTCCAGTCCTACCACCTCGGCGCCATATTCACTACCGTCGGGGAGCTTTACAAATATGTTGTCGGCGCCGGATACCACGTGGTTGTTGGTGATGATATAGCCATCCTCACGGAAGACGAACCCGGAGCCCAAACTCTGGCCTCTTTGGGTCTGTGGTGGCCTCTCCGGAACCTCGCCAAAGAATCTGCGGAAGAAATCCTCGAAAGGGAAAAGATCCCGGAAGCCGCCACCTTTCAACACCTTTTCGGCCCTTATGTTTACCACTGCCGGGCTTACCTTCTCCGCCACCTTCACGAAGGGGCTTTCGCCCCCAAAGGCAAGCTGTTCCTTTGATCCGAAGAATCCTTCGGTGTGCTGAGTGAAACTTTCCGGCGACACGGTGGCCCGGAGCGTGCCGGATGAAGGTGAGAGCCCCCTGAGCCCGGACGAGAGAAGAATGCCAATCGCTATGAAGACGAGGGCGAAAAGAAGGAATAAAAAAAGCTTTTTAACTTTGAAAGAGTGCTCGCTATCTTTCAAGCCTCAAGCTCCGGAGTATGTGGCAAAATACTCTTATGAATTAAGCTGCCCCACTTGCTATTGAAACCTGCAGTCTATCAACCGAATACGAATCGAGTTCAAATTTCTACGTTAAAGTCTGGCCCTGCAAAAACCTGCACAGAAAACGCAAAATATGATACGCTTCTACTTCAAATCTGTTGCAGCCCCGACGGAAAAAATTTCCTTTCCGGCTCTCTTTACAAATGATCTTCCGCTTGCCGCGATAACACTGTCTTCCGGGCGAGATGCCGCCTTGGTCTGATGGCTGAAGCCTGTTCGCAGCCCGCACCTGAGCCGGCCCAAGCCGCTCATCTCACCTGGACCAAACAGTTGCCGATACATATAATAACTTCGTATAAATGAGAGGTTGAGTTTAACAAGTCTGGAAAAAAGCGAGATTGTTCGGGAGGAAACATGAAAGGCTCCATTGTATGGGCGTTGCTTTTCTCAGTGGCCTCGTTCTTTTATTCGGGCGTGATGCATCCCGGGCGTGCCTTGGGGGAGGATGACCAGGAGACGCTCAAGCTGTTTGACGATCTGCAGAAGACGATCATCTCCGTGTCCGATGCCATCAAACCCTCTGTGGTTCACATCGAGGTGGTAAAAAAGACCGGCCAGATTAAATACAAGACCCTGGCCTCGGGCCTGATCGTTGATGAGAAGGGTTTCATCTTGACCAACGAGCACGTGGTGGACGATGCACAGAGCATCAAGGTTACCCTTCCCAGCAAGATCGAATATCCGGCAGAGATCATCGGGGTGGACAAACAGACCGACCTGGCACTGATCAAGATGGAAACCGAGGAGGAGCTGTCGGTGGCCAAGATCGGCGACTCGGAGCAGGTGGAAGTGGGAGAATGGGTGATTGCCGTGGGGAACCCGTACGGGTTCGACCGCACCGTCTCCTTCGGTATTGTCAGCGGGAAAGGCAGAGTCCTTCCCAATCTGCCTTTAGAGAATCAGTTGATCAACGACTTCATTCAGACCGATGCGGCCATTGATCCGGGATCCTCCGGCGGACCTCTAGTCAATCTCAGAGGAGAAGTAATTGGCATAAACTCCATTGGCTTCGGCAGAGGACAGGGTTTCACCATCCCCATCAACACGGCCAATGAGGTCAAAGAGAAGCTTCTGGCCAGCGGCACCATCCAGAGGGGCTGGATCGGACTGGCCATTCAGCCCCTGAGCCGGGACTATGCCCGATATTTCGGCAGTGGCGATCTGAAAGGAGTGCTGGTCTCCGACGTCATCGCCAGCTCTCCGGCGGAGGAAGCGGGCCTGCTGCCCGGTGACGTAATAGTCGAATACCAGGGACAGGAGGTCTCGGCGGAGAAGGAGGAGGATCTAAACAAATTCCAGGTCATGGTGTCCCAGACCGATGTGGGTGAGTCTGTAGCCATGAAGATCGTGAGAGATGGCAAACCTGTCGCCCTCAACGTGAGCATATCCATACAACCGAAGGTGAAGGCAGATGAGTTTGAGACTGAGTATGGGTTCACAGTCAAGGAAATCACCGACGCAATCTACCGCTCGCATATGCTGGAGAACAAGGATGGGGTCCTGGTCTCGTTTGTGGAGGTGGGTGGAGTGGCCAGTATGGCCCTGCTGGATGAGGGTGACATCATCAAGAGGGTTGAGGAGTTCGAGATTAAGACCCTGGGCGAGTTTAAGAAAAACCTGGATCAGGTCAAGGGCAGAGAGCAGATAATGCTGACTGTGAATCGAGGAAAGAACAAGAGGTTCGTGCTGCTCCTGCCGAAAAAGGAGTCTTCTGCAACCGGAGAAGGGGAACCAACGGAACAGTAGCCCCGACCTTCCTTGCGGTCCTGGACATCACCTGCCTGTTGAGAATCGAGTCCCTCTACCCGAGGAAGATTGCCCGGATTCTCTTACCACGGACAGAATCTTAAAACGCGGGTTCCGGCCTCTACGCCAGAACCCGCGTTGCATCAAAGGCAAAGCCCAGGAGCTTTGCACCGGTTGAAGGTCCCCTTTAATCACAGGGCGGCGAGCCTCCCTTGTACAGGTAGTTGAGCAGGTAGACAACGTCTGCCACGTGTATCGTGCCATCGCAGTCAACATCCCCGGCCTGTAAGGGGTCCGGCGCAGCCATACCCTTATAAAGGTAGTTTAGCAGGAAGACCACGTCCGCGACGTCTATATCCCCGTCAGCAGTAGCGTCGGCACAAAGGTAGTCACACCCCGTATCCCATGCTCCCATGAGCACCCCGCATTCGTTGTTTGGCGGGGCGCAGGGAGAGGTCTCCGAGATGAAAAACTCGCCTTCTGATAAATCACAGAACAGGGGGCACTCGGAGATGTTGCCGTTTATGCCGGTTTGATCGCTGATGGAGCCCCCATAGTTGCCCTCGGTATTGCCATACACATCGGAGCATGATAGCATGCAGTCCGCGCTCGGATGCCCGCCGAATATGGCAATTCCGAAGTTCAAGGCCACAATCGTGTTCAAGACAGTGGGATTACAGTTGCTTCCACACCAGATTCCACTGCCTTCTTCGGCGGTATTTCCTACGATGGTGCAGTTGATGATTGTCGGGGAAGAAGAGGCGTTGCAGGAGATCCCACCGCCTTCACCTTTTGTCCCTGGGATAGTGTTTCCGGTGACAGTGCAGCCTTCAATCACAGGAGACGATGACTCGGTACAGGCTATCCCGGCACCCTCCGAGGAACCAAGGCCGGTGTTCTCCCTAATGGTGCAGTAGGCGATTGTAGGGCTGGACCCCCAGCAGAGGATTCCGCCGCCATAGACGCTTGTATTACCGCCGGTGATGGTAAATCCTTCCAGCCTTGAACTTGCGGTTTCAGAGTTGTGGAAATAAAAGCCTCTGCCTGCATCCTGGCAGTCGATGATGGTTGAATCGGCGCCCTTCTCGGACTTGACCACGATCGGCTTGCCCAGAAAGCTAATGTCCTTATTTCCAGCCCCAGTGTAAAGGCCCGGGGCGACTAACACTGTGTCGCAATCGTTGGCAACATCTATGGCCTCTTGGATGGTCGGATAGTCTTGAGGTACGCGGATGATTATACAGCCGGTCACCAGAGTTACCTCCACGCTGTGCTGTATTTGCCTGCCGGTGCCCATCTCCGTGGCGGTTATGGTCAGCGGATAGATACCGCTGGGCGTGGTCCCGGTCACGGTGACGGACAATTCGGAGCTGTCCGTGGGCACCAGCGTGACCGGATAAAACTCGCCCGTGGCATCCTGAGGAAGCCCTGAAACGGTTAAGGTGCAGGGGGAGTTGAAACCGTACAGGGAGGTCAAGAGCACGTCGTAGATTCCAGTTTCTCCCTGCAGGACCTGCAGAGTTTCCGGGTAAGCCTCGATGGTGAAATCAGCTGGAGGGGTGACGTTCAAGATAAACTCATCCGTGCGAACCAGCCCTTTATCCATTTCGGAGGCAGTCACGGTGACAGTGTAAACACCCGGCGGCGTGGAGGACGTGGTACTGATGTGCAGATTCGAAGTTCCTGTCGGAGTCACCACATTTGGTGTGAAGCTCCCGGAGGCATCTGCCGGAAGATCAGTTATGGTCAACGTGCAGGGCGAGGCAAATCCGTAATAAGAGGTTAAGGTGACGTCGAAATCGACGGAGCTGCCGGCTTGAACGTCCTGGCTGTCGGGCTCCACGTCAACGGAGAAATCAGGTGGCGGAGTGACTATCAAGACCGCTTGCACGCTGTGCTCGAGCTGAGTCTTGGTTAGCTCAGTCGCGGTTATGGTTAGGTCGTAGGTTCCAGGTGGCGCGTCTCTGGTCGTGCTGATGGTCATTATTGAGGTCTCGGTTGGAGTGGCCGGATTGGGGTTGAAATCGGCTGTGGTATTGCTGGGCAGACCCGCGACAATCAAGGTACAGGGAGAGGCAAAGCCGTAAAGCGAAGTCAAGATCACATCGAAATCAACGGAGAAGCTTGCCTGAACCTCCTGGGTATCCGGCTGAACCTCTATGGTGAAATCGGGTGGGGGGGTGACTATCAAGACCACCTGAGTGCTGTGCTCTACCTGCGCCTTGGCAAGCTCTGTGGCGGTTACGGTCAGGGTGTAGGTCCCCGGCGGCGTCGATCTGCTGGTGTTGACGGTCATGACCGAGGTGTCAGTGGGTGTGGCCGGATCCGGATCGAAGCTGGCGGAGGCGCCCAGCGGAAGACCGGCGGCACTCAAGTCACACGGCGAGGCAAAGCCATAGAGGGACGTCAGGATTACATCGAAATCGACAGAGAAGCTGGCCTGGACTTCCTGAGTGTCGGGTTCGACCTCGATGGTGAAGTCGGGCGCGGGGGTGACTATCAAGACCACGTCGTAGCTATGTACTATACCCCCTTTTTCGAGCTCCGTAGCGGTCACGGTTACGTCGTAAGTGCCCGGCGGCGTGTCTCTGCTCGTGCTGATGGACATGGTCGAGGTCTGCGTGGGTGTGGCAGGATTGGGATCGAAGCTGGCAAGTGCACCCAGCGGAAGACCGCTTGCGGTCAGAGTACAGGGCGAGGCGAAACCCCACAGTGAAGTCAGGGTCACATCGAAGTCTACCGAGAAACTTGCCTGGACCTCTTGCGTGTCCGGCTGAACCTCGATGGTAAAATCGGGTGGCGGAGTGATCCTCAAGACCACGTCGGCACTGTGGGCGATCTGCTTGCCACCGGTCATCTCGGTGGCGGTGATGGTCAGGTCAAAAAAGCCGGTATCTGCAGTATCGGGCACAACTATGTTGAGATCCGATGTGCCAGTCGGCACAAGGGTGGGCGGATCAAACGTTCCAGTCACGTCGGAGGGAAGCCCGCTCACAGTCAACGTGCAAGGGGAGTCGAAACCCCATAGCGAGGTCAGGAGCACCTCGTAATTGTCTCCTGCTCCCTGCGGAATCAGCAAGGTATCGGGGGTAACCTCGATGGTGAAGTCAGGCGGGGGAGTGATTATCAGAACCACCTGGGTGCTGTGCTCAATTGCGGCTTTCTCCAACTCGGTGCCCGTGATGGTAAGCGTGTAGGTACCGATCATCGCGGTTCCGGGCACGGTGATGGTCAATGTGGAGGTGTCGGTAGGGATCAGAGTAACGGGATCGAACTGCCCGGTGACGTTCAGAGGAAGACCGGAGACGGCCAAAGTGCACGTCGAGCTGAAACCATAAAGCGAGGTCAGAATCACCTCATAACTATCCTCCCCGCTCTGTGGTATCTGAAGCGTATCCGGCGAAGCCTCGATGCTGAAATCTGGCGGCGGAGTCACTACCAGCGTCACCTGGACGCTGTGCTGCACCTGTGCCTTGGCGAGCTCCGTCGCGGTCACGGTGAAAGAGTAGGTCCCCGGCGGCGTTGTTCTCAGCGTTGTGATCGACATGACGGAGGTGTCAGTGGGAGTGGCCGGATTGACATCGAAGCTGGCTAAGGCGCCCAATGGAAGACCGGTCACAGTTAGAGTGCAGGGCGAGACGAATCCATAAAGCGACGTTAAGATCACGTCATAGTCAACCGAAAAGCTGGCCTGAACGTCCTGGCTGTCCGGTTCCACCTCTATGGTAAAGTCGGGAGGGGGGGTCACTATCAAGACCACCTGAGTGCTGTGTTCCACCTGTCCCTTGGTCTGCTCGGTAGCGGTGATGGTCACATCGTATGTTCCAGGCGGCGTTTCTCTTATCGTGTTGATGGACATAACGGAGGTGTCGGTCGGAACAACAGGATTGGGATCGAAGCTGGCAGTGGCGCCTGCCGGGAGACCGGCTACGGTCAAGGTACATGAAGAGGCGAATCCGTAAAGAGAGGTCAGAATGACGTCGAAGTCCACAGAGTAGCTTGCTTGAACCTCCTGGGTGTCCGGCTCCGCCTCAATGGTGAAATCCGGCTCGACGATGGAGAAGTCAGCGTCGCTGATGTCGTACGGCTCCCCGTCTGCTGCGTCAGACACCTTTACCCGGCAGTTTTCTGAGGGGGTGTCCGGAACAAGCCAGGGGTAGGAGCCGGTGTCGGGCACACTGCTTTCCACGGTGATCCAGTTGCCTCCGGAGTTGGTGGAGTATTCGATCTTCACGTTCGCCTTGGCTTTGCCGAAATTCTCGGAGAGCCAGGTGATCTCCTGGCTGGTTGCCACTCCCCAGGCTTCCCCTCCGTTGGGCGAGATCACCTGCATGCGAGGCGCCCCCACCCAGAAACAATAAGGCAGGTTGTCCCTGGGCGTATAGAGGACCCCATCAGATCGGCTGAAGCTCAGTCTCGTAGCGGGAGGCCAGAATGTGGAATCCACGCATACGTGCATGGTGTCCTCTACCCTCATGGTCATGGTGGCAAGCAAAACCCGGTCACTTTCCCACCACCTTTGATCCTGACTGCCGGTGGGAACGAGAGTCAACCAAAAGTGGGACGTACCGTCCAGATCCAGGAATACATAATCCCATCCTCTGTAACTGAAATCTCCTTCCAATTGCGCCATGCGGTTGGCATAGAGCGTATCCGATCCGTCCATCATGTGTCGGAATATGCTTCTGTCGAAATCGGGATACATATACAGCATGGAGGTAGTGTTCCAGTAATGGCTCACGCTGCAGTAAGCTGAAGGATTGGTGTGAGTGAAGGCCAAAGGCACGGCGAAACCTGCGATGCTGTCATCTGCTTGCGTCTGATCATGCGTCACCAGCAGAGGAAAGCGAACATTATAAGGGCCGGCAATCGCCGTGTCTACAGTGCAGTCCAGACAGATCACGTTGAGGGTGTCGCACTCCCCGCGGTCGTTGGGATCCTCCGGGCACTGCGCCCACGATGAAGTGCTCAGCATAAGAGCTGAAAAGGCGCAGACCACTAATGCTAGCGGAATCCTTTTCATGACAGACTCCTTTGGTTTGGGTTTCGAGGTTTTTTTCAACAGCTAAATTCAAGATTGGTGCGCGTGGCCGGTGGCCGGACACCCATCTTGCCCGGCCTTGCACTGCGAAGTAGTAACTTTCCCTAGCCGTGATTCCCTACCAGGGCATGATCGACAAAATGGCTGGCGAGGCTATTGCGGTGACATTCCCTTTCTCACCTGCGAGACAGACTACAGCCCCGAGCCCCTGGCACGAAGTCGCCGCCGATGCTCAACGCAATAAGGGACACCTCCTTGCACTTTGCTCGGAATGAGTAGACAGCTATTTGAAAGCACGCGGCACGAATTCGAAAACAGATACGCTCTCGCTGCATGTCAGGGTTTCACATCTGTAAATTTAATCCCAAAGCGAACTTTTGTCAAGCATTTTCTTGGTATTTTTTCTACCTGAAATCACATTCTCAGGCAAACACTGGGAAGCCGGCAGATTCTCACGCTCTCGGACCTCGTGACCCCGCCTCTGATCCATTCAGATCAGCAATCATCTCGCTGCCAGCGGATAAGGTGCGAACTCTGGGAACCTTCTTTCGGTTGACTTTGACGGGGTCAGAGCAGGCTATTCGCTGGGTTATCGCCTCTGTGCTTGGATGTCGTTCTGCGTCTTGAGAATCCCTGAGCTTTGAGGAGTAATCCCTGGAGTCGCTCCTCCCTTCTGGTGGCTGTTACGCGGACCGTGCCTTGGCCAAATTCGCGAGTCGTGGCTTGGGATCAGGGCACGCCTTCAAGACACCAAGGACGCAGGTGCCGCGCCAGCAGAAGGTTTCGCCCGCAACAATCGAGGCGGGTTTGTCCTCTCCCCGATAGCCAACCGGGCCCCAGGATCTTGCGCAGATTCGTGTGGTGGAAAGAGAACCTTTCTGGGCGCGTAAGCAGTGGAACCGAGCCTTTAACTTGTTGAAAGATATAAGGCTATTACCAGCGACCCTGGTTGGAACTGCGGCCAAGCCGAGCGGGTCGAAGATAGCTGGGTAAGGATTGAGCAGGGCGGCAATTACGCAAAAAATGTTGACAATCTGGGGGAGTGGGCGTATATTTTCTGTTTCGCAAAGCGGAGTCCGCGGTGCAAGATAAGTGAGATTCTGGCGAACGGAAGGACCATCGGTGGCACTGATCCGAGATAAGAAGGCGGAGCAAACACTAAATCATCAAGAGCTTTCAGGGAGGTCTTATGGCAGACGCAAAGGTCTACAAGAACTTCATCGGCGGTGAATGGGTAGATTCGGTAACAGGAAAGACCTTCGAGAATCGGAACCCGGCAGACAAGCGGGAGCTTTTGGGACATTTTCAGGCGTCCGGTGAGGAGGATGTGAAGCGGGCCGTGGACGTGGCCAAAGAGGCATACAGGAAATGGAGATTGGTTCCCGCGCCCAAGAGAGGAGAGATCCTTTTCCGACTTGGTGACATTCTGGTGAAAAGGAAAGAGGATTGGGCTCGGCAGATGACTCAGGAGATGGGCAAGATCCTGAAGGAGACCCGAGGCGATATTCAGGAGGCCATCGATATGAGTTATTATATGGCAGGGGAAGGAAGAAGGCAGTTTGGAGTGACCACTCCGTCGGAGCTTCCCAACAAGTTCATGATGTCGGTTAGAATGCCGATGGGGGTCTGTGCACTGATTACACCGTGGAACTTTCCTATGGCCATCCCGTCCTGGAAGATGCTGCCTGCCCTAATCTGCGGCAACACGGTCATCTTCAAGCCGGCTTCCTACACGCCGCTTTCCGCATACAATTTTGTGAAGGCATGCCAGGAGGCAGGAGTTCCCAAAGGCGTGGTCAATCTGGTCACCGGATCGGGAAGAGGTGTGGGAGTGCCGCTGATGAAGTCGGACGACGTGAAGGTTGTTTCCTTCACCGGATCAACGGAGGTGGGCCGGGCAGTATCTGAGGCCTGTGCTCCCAGCTTCAAGCGAAGCAACATGGAGATGGGGGGAAAGAATGCTCAGATGGTGATGGATGACGCCAACATCGACCTGGCCGTGGAAGGAGCCCTCTGGGGCGGGTTCGGCACCACCGGTCAAAGATGCACCGCCACCTCCAGGGTGATAGTACACAAGAAGGTGATGAAAGAGTTCCTGCAGAGATTCGTTGAGCGGGCCAAGGCTCTTAAGATCGGGAATGGCCTGGATCCCAGCGTGGAGATGGGTCCGCTGGTATGCGAGGACCAACTCAACACCGTGATGAAGTACGTGGAGATTGGAAAGAAGGAAGCCAAGCTTCTCTGCGGTGGAAATCCCCTGAGTTCCGGTGACTGGGCTTTCGGGTACTTCCACGAACCCACCATCTTTGCAGACGTAGATCCACACGCCACCATCGCTCAGGAGGAGATTTTCGGCCCTGTGGTTTCGGTCATAGCCTGCGACAGCCTGGAGCAGGCCATTGAGATAAATAACGACACCATCTATGGACTGTCAGCCTCGGTCTATACCCAGGACGTGAACCGGGCTTTCAAAGCCATGAGAGATGCTTATACCGGCATCTTCTACGTCAATTCTTCCACCATCGGAGCAGAGGTTCATCTTCCGTTTGGCGGCACCAATCACACCGGAAACGGTCATCGGGAGTCCGGAACTGCGGCGCTGGACGTTTTCTCCGAGTGGAAGGCCATATACGTGGATTACAGTGGAAAGCTGCAGAAGGCTCAGATCGACGACGTGACAACGTAAGTTATACTGGCTGAGGATATTACGAAGGACCGGTGGGCGTCCTCCTGGACGCCCGCCAGCGTTTAGGTTCAAACGGAGAAAAGAGGGGTAATCGTCATTGCAGCAGACGGCGTCGCCAGACAGGGTGTTGACTTCGGAAATATGGTTCCGCTGGCGCTCGCAATGGCATTCAGGTTGGCGCAAGATGATAGCAGCTGGAGCGGAAGAGTTTCCCGGGGACGCGGCGCGCCGGGCCGCTGATTCGTTTCCTAAGAACGGGCAGCTTTTGTGCCTTGTTTGTGCAGCTGGCCGCGAAAACTGGAACTCAGCCTGGATACATGGGTAGACTATTAGATGCGAAAATAATTTGGTCTTAAGCAAAGGAAACTCTATGCGGAGCAAGAAAATTCTGATAATGGGCGCTGCCGGCCGGGATTTTCACAATTTCAACATGGCGTTCAGGGACAATCGGCAGTATGAGGTTGTTGCGTTCACCGCCACCCAGATTCCCAACATCCACGGGCGAAAATATCCTGCCAAGCTGGCCGGGAAGCTTTATCCCAAAGGAATACCCATTCTGGCTGAAGACGATCTGCAGAAGCTGATTGAAAAGCTGGCGATCGATCGGGTGATCTTCTCCTACAGCGACGTCTCATATCAATATGTCATGCAGAGGGCCGCTCAGGTGACGGCGGCGGGAGCTGACTTTGGGCTGTTGGGCCGGAAAAGCACCACCCTGAAGTCGAGGCGTCCGGTCGTGTCGGTATGCGCCACCAGAACCGGCAGCGGCAAAAGCCAGACCACCCGCAGGGTATGTCAGATCTTGAAGGAGAAAGGGAAGAAGGCGGTGGTGATAAGGCATCCCATGCCATATGGTGATCTGACCAAGCAGATCTGCCAGCGGTTCGCAACCTTTTCCGACATGGACAGGCACAAGTGCACGATCGAGGAGAGAGAGGAATTCGAGCCTCATATCCAGCAGGGGACCGTGGTCTACGCTGGCGTGGACTACCGACTGATCCTGAAGGAAGCGGAGAAGGAAGCGGACGTGATCGTGTGGGACGGAGGAAATAACGATATCCCGTTCTATCTCCCCGATCTGCACATTACGGTGGTCGATCCGCACCGGCCGGGCGATGAGCTCTGTTATTTCCCGGGAGAGACCAATCTGCTTCTAGCGGACGCGGTGCTGATAAATAAGATGGACTCGGCTGATTATGATGATATCGAGCAAGTCCGATTCAATGTCAGGCATTCAAACCCGCAGGCCGTGATAATCGAGGCGGCTTCTCCGATCTCGGTGGATCACCCGGAATGGATCAGGGGGAAAAGGGTGCTGGTGGTGGAGGACGGACCCACCCTGACTCACGGGGGCATGACCTACGGCGCGGGCGTTATCGCGGCGCACAAGTTCGGTGCCGGAGAGCTGGTCGACCCCCGGGACTGGGTTAAGGGCGAGATAAGGGCCGCCTTCGAGAAATATCCCGATATAGGAACGCTTCTGCCGGCTCTCGGTTACGGGGATAAGCAGGTAAGGGATTTGGAGAAGACCATAAATGCCATTCCCTGTGACTCGGTGGTTATCGGTACGCCCATAGACTTGACCCGTCTGCTCAAGATCAATAAGCGCTCTGTGAGAGTCCGATACGAGCTCGACGAAATAGGAAAACCCGATCTGGAAGAAGTGTTGGACGAGCTTTCGCTCAAGGGACGATGAGCCATAAGTCTCGCCGGCGAACCAATCACGTCGACTGCTGAGTTGTGATGAGGAAGAAGACTGCAGTGGTGGCCTTGGGCGGAAATGCCATCACCAAGAAGGGCGAGGAGGATACCATAGCCCGGCAGTTCCGCAACACCAGGGAGAGTCTCCGCGGAATCGTGGAGCTCATTCGGGATGGGTACAACCTGGCCATAACCCACGGCAACGGCCCTCAGGTGGGAAACGCCATCCTGAGGGTGGAGCTTGCCAGGGGAAAGGCTCCCATCCTGCCCCTGGGCATATGCGTGGCAGATACCGAAGGGGGCATGGGATATATGATCGAGCAGTCCCTTCAAAACAGGCTGGAGAAAGAAAAGATAAAGCGGGACGTGGTCACCATCGTGACGCAGGTGATAGTGGACAAGGACGATCCGTCCATAAAGGAACCGACGAAGTTCATCGGCCAGTTTTACGCGCGAAAAGACGCCAGGCGTCTTGCCAAAGAGAGAGACTGGGTGGTTAAGGAGGATCGGGGTAAGATGTGGAGACGTGTAGTTCCCTCGCCCATTCCCCTGGAGATTGTGGAAAAAAGAACCATAAGGAACCTGGTGGAAAAGGGAGTCGTCGTGATTGCTGCCGGGGGCGGGGGCATCCCGGTTTACGTCGAGAAGAACGGAACCCTTGAGGGCGTGGATGCGGTAATCGATAAAGACACGGCTTCCGCCGTGCTGGCCCGGGACATCGGGGCGGAGTTGCTTCTGATCCTGACCGAGGTGGAAAAGGTGGCCTTGAATTTCGCCACCCTTCTGCAAATGGACTTGGACAAAGTAACAGTGGAGGAGGCAAAGAAGTACCAGAAAGAAGGTCATTTTCCTCCAGGGAGCATGGGGCCAAAGATTGAGGCTGCCATACAGTTTTTGGAGTCCGGGGGAAAGGAGGTTGTAATCACCTCTATTCCCAAAGCTTACGATGCGGTGAAGAAGAAGACGGCTGGCACAAGAATAGTCCCCAGGTGAGAACTTATCCCCTGAAGGTTTCTCGTACTTCCGGGGGGGAAGGGATGACCCTGGCGATACCGGCCGAAGCTTCGGCTTCGGTCAAAACAGTAGGTTGAATCCTCTGTGTAGATGGAAAAAATCGTTGGTTTGAGTGAACAAATAGTCCAAGCGGTCCTGGCAAAAGGTAAGATCTACGAGGTGGGAGGCGCGGTAAGAGACAAATACATCTCTCCCATCCTACCGGACAAGGACAAGGACTACCTGGTCACGGGAATACCTCTGGATGAGCTCTGTACCCTGTTGAGTGAATTCGGCAAGGTGGATTTGGTTGGAAAGTCCTTTGGGGTGATAAAGTTTCTGCCCTTTCGGAGATTCGATGGAGATCACGTCTTCGATATTGCGCTGCCGCGCAAGGAATACAGCACCGGGCCCGGGCACAAGGATTTCAAGGTGGACTACGACCACAACCTGAAGGTGGAGGATGACCTCTATCGCCGCGATTTCACGATAAATGCCATGGCGGAAGATCTATCCACCGGCAAGCTGGTGGATCCGCTGGAGGGAAGAAAGGACGTAAAAAAGAGGCTGATCCGGATCACCAACCCCAATTCCTTCAGCGACGATCCTCTGAGGATGCTTCGCGGAATCCAGTTTGCCGCCAGGTTCGAGTTTGAGCTGGAAGAGGATACTCTCCGGAGCCTGAAAGAGAATGCCCCTCTGATCGCCAGCGTCTCGCCGGAGAGAATTCAGGAAGAGCTGAACAAACTGCTGCTGAAGGCAAAATACCCGAGCTCCGGCTTCAGGCTGATGCAGCGAACCGGGCTCTTGGAGCCGATCCTTCCGGAGCTGGCCACCAGCGTGGGCGTGTCCCAGCCCGGCGGATATCACGCCTATGACGTATTCGAACACTCCGTATTGACCGTGGATTTCGCTCCCCGGGATCTGGTGGTCCGCCTTGCAGCTCTGCTTCACGATGTTTCCAAGCCAGAGACAAGGCTCCTTACCGATGAAGGTGGGGCCACCTTCTATGGGCACGAAAAGAGAGGCTCGCGTGTCGCTCGAAAGGCGATGCAAAGGCTGCGCTATTCCAACCAGATCACCGATCAGGTCTGTCTTTTGATAGACAAGCACATGTTCACCACCGGAGTGACTGATAAGGGCGTGAGAAGGTTGATCCGACGGATGGGGACGGATTCGGTTTTTACTCTTTTGGACCTACGCCGGGCAGATGTGGCGGCTCAAGGCAAAGGGGGAAACACCCAAGACGTGGATGAACTGGAGGAAAGGATAAGGCTGGAGCTGGAAAAAAAACCTCCATTCGGTCTCAAGGATTTGGAGGTTGACGGCAACGAGATAATGGAGACATTCGAAATCGCCCCCTCCCCTCTGGTGGGACAGGTGCTGAATTATCTCCTGGAGCTGGTTTTGGACAACCCGGAGCTAAATCAGAAGGAACGACTTTTGAAGGAGGCGAAGTTCTTCCTGAGAAATATCTCGACGGATTCGGGTGATCGAGAAGGAGTGGAGTAACCTCGTCTCCTGTTCCCCCTCTCCACTGCTTGGACGTGGGAACAAGAGGTAGGGCTGTGCCGGCCTTGAGGTTCCAACTCATCAAACTCGGTTTTCGCGAATGAAGAAAAGAACCGGTTACCCACCTAATCCAAAGGAGTCGCTATGAAGATACACGAGTACCAGGCTAAACAGATTTTCGCCAAGTATGGCATTCCTCTGCCCGAGGGAGAAGTAGCCACCACTCCGGATGAGGCAAAGCAGATCGCTGCCCGGATCGGCAAACCGGTGATGGTCAAGGCTCAGGTTCACGTGGGCGGAAGAGGCAAGGCCGGAGGCATAAAGAAGGCGGAAGACCCAGACGAGGCTTTTGAGACGGCCTCCCAGATTCTGGGTATGGACATCAAAGGGCTGACCGTAAAGAAGGTTCTGGTCACCGAATGCAAGGACATTGCCAGCGAAGCATACATCGGCGTGATCGTCGACCGAAGAAGCAAAAAGCCGGTGATCATGGTCTCCGCCGCCGGAGGAATAGACATCGAAGAGGTGGCTCGGGAGACGCCGGAGAAGATTTTTAAGCTGGAGGTGGACCCGATTCTGGGTTTGCAGCCTTTCCAGGGGCGGAATCTAGCTTACCTGCTCTACCAGGACAGGAAGATCGCCAATCAGACCTGCCCGGTCATCCTCAAGCTGTACAAGGTTTTCGTGGAGAATGACTGCTCTTTGGCAGAGATAAACCCGTTCATCACCACCCCGGAAGGCCAGGTGTGGGCCGTGGATGCGAAGATAAACATAGATGATTCCGGTCTGGCCAGGCATCCGGAAATCGAAGAGATGCGTGATCTGGACGCCGAAGAGCAGGCGGAGAATGAGGCGCGACAAAAGGATCTGTCATTCGTGAAGCTGGATGGAAATATAGGATGCATCGTGAACGGAGCAGGATTGGCCATGGCCACCATGGATCTGGTGAAGAAGTACGGCGCTGAGCCGGCCAACTTTCTGGACATCGGAGGAAGCTCCAGTCCGGAGAAGGTGATAGGCGCGATGAATATCATCCTGCGCGATCCGAACGTGAAGGCCATCCTTTTCAACATCTTCGGTGGAATCACCAGGTGCGACGATGTGGCCAACGGAATCGTGTATGCAGTCAATCAACTCAAGCCCAAGGTTCCCATAGTGGTGCGGCTGACCGGGACCAACGAAGACAAGGCCAGAGACATCTTAAGGCAGGTCAACCTCAGCGCCACCACGTCCATGGAGGAGGTGGTCAAGAAAGCCATCGAGCTTTCGGGGATGACCCAGACCTCCATGTTCGGGAGTTAGTCCTGGCCTGGAGGGATTGGAAAACGGGTGAGCATCAGATGATCAGACACCCCTCTCTCCGGTCCATACACCCACAAGGGGAGAGGGAACCGGCGGGAAAAACCGAGTTGCCAACAAGCTATCCAGGTCTGAAGGAAGATGCTTAGTCTGCCAAGGAAAAGGAGATTTCGATGAGCATATTGATTGACAGAAATACGAAAGTGGTGGTTCAGGGAATCACCGGAAGGGACGGAGCCTTCCACACCAAGCAGATGTTGGGTTATGGAACCAAGATCGTCGCAGGAGTCACCCCGGGAAAGGCCGGACAGACGGTGGAAGGGGTGCCGGTCTTCGACTCGGTTCAGGAGGCAAAGGCTGCCACAGGAGCGAACACGGCGGTAATTTACGTTCCGTCGAAGTTTGCGGTGGATGCCATCTATGAAGCGGTGGATGCGGGAATGGTACTGGTGGTCTGCATAAGCGAAGGCGTTCCAGCCATGGACATGCTTCAAATATACAACTATCTGAAAGGGAAAGACACCCGGCTGGTGGGACCGAATACTCCTGGGTTGATCACACCGGGCGTGACCAAGGTGGGGATAATGCCGGGGCAAATCCACAAGAAGGGCAGCGTGGGAGTGGTCTCCCGCAGCGGCACCTTGACCTATGAGGTAGTGTATCATCTTACCCGGAACGGCATGGGCCAGTCCACCTGCCTGGGCACCGGTGGGGATCAGATCGTGGGCACAGGGTTTTTGGATGTGCTGGAGATGTTTGAAAAGGATCCCCAGACCAAGGCGGTGGTCCTGATCGGCGAGATAGGCGGCACGGATGAGGAGGAGGCGGCAGCGTACATAAAGAAGAACATGACCAAGCCGGTGGTGGCTTTCGTGGCAGGAAAGACCGCTCCTCCGGGAAAGAGGATGGGACATGCAGGGGCAATAATCGCCGGTGGAAGCGGGACTGCGGCAGAGAAGATAGCCGCTTTCAACAAAGCCGGCATCAAGGTGGCCGAAAGTCCGGCAGAGGTGGCTACTCTGATGAAAGCGGAGTTAGACAAACTGACAAGGGAGGCCAGAAAACCTGCCAGGAAACCCGCCAAACCGAAGAAGGAGAAGAAGGCGGCCAGGAAGGCTGCAAAGCCGAAAAAGGCGAAGAAGCCCGCGAAGAAGGTTGCCGCTAAAGTCAAGAAAGGGAAGAAGCCAGTAAGAAAGAAGGCTACAGCGAAGGTTAGGAGAGGTGTTAAGAAAACGGCCAGGAAGAAGACTGCGAGACGGAGAAGGTAGTTACCTCACCCCCTGTATCCCCTTCTCCCCAAAGCGGAGAGGGGGAACAGCAGGGAGAGGTGATGTTACTTTTCCGCCGCGTGTTGTGTCGATCTCAGTTTTCGGTGGGAGTCATATTCGGGGAGAAGCTCCAAATGATGAGACGAACTCGGAGCTCAGCTCTTGGGTTCACATTCTCTGTCTTGGCGCCGGTTTTCCAGCTTGGATTACTTCTGGCGGCCTCGAGCGCAGTTTGCCAGATTGATTCTCTTCAGGCTGAGATAGAACTCAGATCGTGGGTCGATCGGTCCGAGGTTCCCTTTAATCGGGAACTGACGTTCACCGTGGAGGCAAGCTGGGAGGGAGATCAGGATCGCTTCAGCATAACGCCGGTCATCCCTCCTGAGTGCGAGAATTTCGAGATCATGGGAAGTTCATCTCTGAACCAGACAAGAGTGGAAGAGGGTAAGAGTGAATCGGTCAAGGTGTTCAGATTCACGCTGAAGCCGACGGAGACCGGAGCGGGGAGAATCGGTTCCGTGGAGCTCACCTACGTCGACAACGCAACTCAGGACAGCTCCTCCCTCTCCACCCAGCCCCTGAGCGTGCAGATAACCGGTCCGGTCAAAGAGAAGGGTCCGAAATATAGGAACATGCTGATCGTCGTTGTCGCGGTGGTGTTCGTCTACGTCATTTACACAGCCGCCCGGAAGAGGAAGGGAATCGAGGTCCGCGAGGAACAGAAGGATGATAGGCAGCCGGAGGAATCCCCGGAAATCAAGGCCCTGCGACAACTCGACGGCATCTCGGGACAGCTTGAGAAAGGGGATCTGGGCAGTTTTTCTACGAACCTTTGCAGACTGCTTACCGATTATCTGGAGGCGAAATATCAGGTCGTGACATCTGGCAAGACCACCGGCGATATAATCGGTTCACTCTCCACCCTGGAAATCTCGCCGGAGAGAGTTTCTATTCTCAAGGAGATTCTCTCTGCCTGCGATATGGCAAAGTTCGCGGGAGAGCAAATGGAACTAGATAAGTGCAGAGACATGGCCGGTCAGGCCAGAGAATTCCTGGAACAAAACGGGTGAGAGGATGTAGAATAAACACGAAATCAGGGATGGGTGATCCGTTTTGGATCTTGGGCCCGCCGAGGACAAGGCCATCGTTCAGAACCAAGCCAACTATCTCTTGGGAGGAGTATTATGGAAGGAGAAACGGTCAAGACTGCCGGTGACATCAAGGCCATTCAGGAGAAGGTGGAGAAGGAGGGTCTTTTCGCACAGGAGCTTTTGGCCGAGATGGGCAAGGTGATAATAGGGCAGAAGTATCTGGTGGAGAGGCTGTTGATAGGCCTTCTGGCCAATGGTCACATTTTGCTGGAGGGCGTCCCTGGTCTGGCCAAGACCCTTTCCATCAAGACCTTGTCGGACGCCATTCAGACCAAATTTCAAAGGATTCAGTTCACCCCCGATCTTTTGCCTGCCGATCTTATCGGCACCATGATCTACAATCCGCAGAGCGGGAGCTTCAGCACGAAGAAGGGGCCGGTCTTCTCCAACCTGATTCTGGCGGACGAGATAAACCGCGCCCCGGCCAAGGTGCAGAGCGCCCTTCTTGAGGCCATGCAGGAGAGACAGGTGACCATAGGTGACGGCACCTTCCCACTGGAGGAACCTTTTCTGGTGATGGCCACTCAGAATCCCATTGAGCAGGAAGGCACCTACCCGCTTCCCGAGGCTCAGGTGGACCGGTTCATGCTGAAGCTTTCCATCACCTATCCGAGCAAGAAGGAGGAATGGGACATCATAGACCGGAATGCCGAGGTGGGCTTCCCGGAGGTTAAGAAGGTGATCTCGCCGCAAGAGATACTCAAAGCCAGAAAGGTGGTTGGCCAGATCTACGTCGACGAGAAGATCAAGGATTACATCTTGAACATCGTCTTTGCCACCAGAACTCCGGAGGAGTACAATCTCGACATCAGGGATCTGATTGCCTACGGCGCCTCACCCCGGGCTTCCATCTATCTGAGTCTGGCTGCCAAGGCCCACGCGTTTTTGAAAGGACGAGGGTACGTTACGCCCGAGGACATCAAAGCCGTGGGCATGGACGTGCTGAGACACCGCGTCATTGTCACCTATGAGGCTGAAGCCGAGGAGGTCACCGCGGAGGATATTGTAAAAAGGGTATTTGACGAAATAGAGGTGCCTTAATCGAGTTTCGGTTTTACTGCAAGGACCGCCAGGACGTAAGCTTAAGCTAAGTTCCGGTACTTGACATCCGGCTGGGGCCGAAGCTCCGCCCCTATATTCGACCGGAGGTCTGCCTGAAGTCATATTACCTGTAAGGGCAGACACTCCAGGCGCGGAGATAGAGATGCTGCCCAAGGAGATCATCAGGAAGGTCAGGAGAATCGAGATACGGACCAAGAGGCTGGTTAACGACGTCTTCTCCGGAGAGTACCACTCCGTCTTCAAGGGGCGGGGGATGGAGTTCGAGGAGGTACGGGAGTACCAGCCGGGAGACGATGTCCGGGTGATCGATTGGAACGTGACGGCCAGGTACGGACATCCCTTCGTCAAGCGGTTCAAGGAGGAGAGGGAGCTTACCGTTATGATCCTGGTGGACGCCTCCTCTTCCGGAGAATTCGGCACCGCCCAGAGGATGAAAGGCGAGATCGCAGCAGAGTTGTGTTCGGTTCTCGCGTTCTCTGCCATAAAGAACAACGACCGGGTGGGGATGATCATCTTCACCGATCGGGTGGAGAAATACATTTCACCCAAGAAGGGAAGTTCGCACGTTTTGAGGTTGATACGGGAGGTACTCTATTTCGAGCCGCAACATCAGAGAACGGATATCAACTGTGCGCTCGAGTTTCTGGGGAGGGTGATCAAGAGAAGAAGCGTGGTCTTTTTGGTGTCGGACTTCTTGAGCAGCGGCTTTGAGAAGCTGCTTACCATAGCCAACAAAAAACATGATCTTGTCGCTATCAAAATAGCTGATCCCAGAGAGACCGAGTTGCCCAACGTGGGCTTTATCGAGCTGGAGGATACTGAAACGGGCGAACAGATCGTAATCGACACAAGAAATCCGGAAGTGCGGAGGAGCTTCCAACAGCACTCTCTCAAGGAGAAACGAAATCTGGATCGGAGCTTCAGGTCTGTGAATCTGGATCACATTTATATAACCACGGACAGATCATATGTCGAACCCCTCATGGCTTTTTTCAGACTCAGAGCCAAGAGGTTCCGTTAGGAGGAGTTATGATAGGAGGAATAGGGGCACAGGAGCTTTTGCTCATACTTTTGATCATCCTTTTACTTTTCGGGGCAAGAAAGATACCCGAGATCGCCCGCGGATTGGGCAAGAGCGTGGCAGAATTCAAGAAGGGCACAAAGGACATCGAGGAGGAGATCAAAAGGGAGGAGCCTGAGAAGCGCGAGCCGCCGGAGAAGAAAGATTTGGCGGGTTGAGAAGGCTGGCAGCTTATTCGTCTTCAACCCGGGGTGAAGCTAAGTCTCCGGCCTTACAAACAAAGCTCCGGGGGAAATCGAGCGGGGGCTTTCTCTCTGCGCAGGCGGTTTCTCTGTCTTTACCCAAGAGCCACCGGCCCATCCATGGGGATGGGATCTGGCATAAGAAGAGAGAATGATCATGAACTCAAGCAGCCATAAAGCGAGTCCGGTCTTGTTTGTCATTCTGGGGATATCTCTGGTGCTGGTCGTCATCTCCTTCCTGATCTATCTCCAAGTGCGAGACGCATCGCAGGCGAAGTTCAGCTACTCCAGGCAGCAGGATCTGGCGGCAGAGCTTGTGGATTCAAAGCTCTACGCCCAGGCGGTGGCGGAGTACCAGCGTCTCCTTGACTTCGACGGCCTGAGCGAGAGAAAGCGGGCCAACATCAACTACATCGTGGGGAACATCTATCTGCAGCACCTGAAAGATTACGAGAATGCGGCGGCGAGATTCATTCGAGCGAAGCTTCTGAATCCGGAGAGTGAGCTGAGGGACAGGATCAATAAGGGCCTGGTGATCTGCTTTGAGAGGTTGGGTCGATCCTTGGAGGCGCAGAAGCGGCTGGAGAGAAGCACGGATTTCGATCAGACTGAGGCCAAAGGGGAAGGTGGAGTGGTGGTAGCCAAAATCGGCGACAGGGAGATAACCATGCTCGAACTGGAGGAACAGATAGAGACGCTTCCGCCCTCCATGCAGGGGCAGTTCAAAAACAAGGAGGGTAAGCTTAAGTTTCTCCAGAGTTACATCGGATCGGAGCTTCTGTATCACATGGCCTTACGTCGGGGATTCGACAAGAAGCGGGACCTCCTGGACGGCATCTTCCAGTTCAAAAAGCAGATGATGATAAACAAGGTTCTGTCCGAAGAGATTCCCCAGGATTTCGAAATCAGCGAGAACGATGTCAAGCTTTATTATGATGCGCACAAGGAGGAATTCGAAGACAAGGATCTACAAGAGGTAAGGCCGCAAATCCAGACGGAACTGAAGAAAATGAAACAGGAGGAGGCCTACAACAAGCTGGTGAACAAGCTAACCGAGGCGGAGAGGGTCAGAATCTTCGACGATCAGTTGTAGGGCCTCAGGAAGATAGATGAGAAAGTTCGTGAAGATGGTGAGTCAAAAAGTTCGCGCGATATCATTAGTCTTAGGCTTACTTGCTGCGATTCTTATCGGCCCCCCCCTTGCGTGCGATGCCAAGGCCGAGGCAAAAAAGACGGGCGAGTCGTTAATCTCGGTGGAGTCTTTCGTGGATCGGGCCACCATTACCATCGGGGATCGCATCCTTTATACTCTCAAAATCACCACTGATCCCGAGGTTGAACTGGAGCCCCCCTCGCTGGGTTCCAATCTGGGCGCATTCGAGGTTAAAGACTACAAATTTCATGATCCGCAGAAGACCAAAGACGGCAGAATGGTCAACAAAAGCGAATATCTGATCACCACCTTCACCACCGGCGAATACGTCATTCCGCCCATCACCGTAAACTACACCGATCCTGAAGGAAAGAAAAGAGAGATTGCGTCCGAGCCCCTTTTTATACTGGTGAAAAGCATTGCTGCCTCGGAGGCGGATCAGGAAGATATAAGAGGGCTGAAATCTCCTATCGATATCAAGGGCGGATATTGGGCCTATCTCATTATCCTGCCTATTCTGGCAGTGTTGGGAGCCGGTGGTCTTCTGTACTATCGACAAAGAACAAAAGGTCTGGCCATGCCTCAGATTCCGGAGGAGCTGCAGAAGCCGGCCTGGGAGGTGGCGCTTTTCGAGTTGGACACCCTGAGCGAATCCGATTTGCTCAAGAAGAAGGAGATCAAGCCATACTTCACCTTGTTGTCTGACATCATCAGGAAGTATGTGGAGCGGCGATACCAGTTTCCAGCGCTGGATCGAACCACCGAGGAGATACGCGGGGAGACGAAACGGCTCAAGCTGGAACAAGCGATTACGGAATTGATCTATGGGCATCTGTTCTTCTGTAACTTTGTGAAATTCGCGAAGTATGTGCCCACGCCGGAGGAGATCCAGAAGAGCCTGACCGACGCTTATGATATCGTCAATTTGACAAAGCAGGAGGAGGTCAAAGAGGAAGTGGCGGTGGCAACTTAACGAATTTCGGTAGAGGCAGTTTTCTCAACCTGCGCCTGATCGACTCGATCATGTTCAGATTTCAAGATCCCATATTCTTGGTCTTCATCGCTGTTGCCGCGGGGCTTTTGTTTTACTATTTCAGGTACAAAAAGGCAAAAGCGGCAAGCATCCGGTACTCTGACGTAAACTTAGTCAGGCGACTCAAGCCTTCCTTCCGCCTGAGGGAAAGACACGTCATGCCGGTCTTCAGGGCTCTGGCCATAGTGTTTCTGGCGCTGGCCCTGGCCCGACCTCAGTCGGGACGAAAGGGACAGGAGATCTCCGCCGAGGGGATCGACATCATGCTGGTGCTGGACATATCAGGGAGCATGCGGGCCGAGGATTTCAAGCCCCAGAACCGCCTGCACGTGGCCAAACAGGTTATCAAGGAATTCATCGAGGGGAGGCACAGCGATCGAATAGGGCTGGTTGTCTTTTCCAAGCAGAGCTTTACGCAGTGCCCTCTGACACTGGATTACGGAGTTTTGTTCAATTTTCTGGATCGAGTGGACTTCGGCATGATAGAGGACGGCACCGCCATCGGGCTGGCCATAGCCAATGCGGTGAACCGGCTCAGAGACAGCGATGCAAAGAGCAAGGTGGTTATCCTTCTCTCGGACGGCAGAAACAACGCCGGGGAAATCGATCCCATCACCGCCGCCCAGGCGGCAAAGGCGATGGACGTCAAGATCTATACCATAGGAGCGGGAAAGCCGGGAAACGCACCCTATCCTGTGGATGATCCGATCTTCGGGAGAAGATACGTTTATATCGAGAACGAGATAGACGAGCCCACGCTGACGCAGATCGCCCAGATAACCGGCGGAGAGTATTTCCGGGCAAAGGATGAAGAGGCGCTGGCTCGCATTTACAGGCAGATCAGCGATATGGAGCAGACCGAGATAAAGGTGAAGGAGTATCTGCAGTACAACGAGCTATTCTCCAACTATGCCTTCGTGGGGCTGGCGCTTCTGCTGGTGGAGATAGTTCTGGCCAACACCAGATACAGGAAGATCCCTTGAGTTTCAACATCAGCCAAGGCCTGGTGAGCATAGAGTTTCGATAGATCCAGGCAGCACGAGACAGAACCGTGAGAATTGCCCAAATCGATTACCTATACGCTCTGTTGATCCTGCTGCCGGTCCTTCTGGTTTTCTACTGGCTGGCGTTTAGGATGAAGGCAAAGGCACTGGAACGTTTCGGCAGTCTGGAGCTGGTGAAGAAGCTGGCGCTGTCTTTCAGCCCCAGGAAGCAGAGATGGAAGGTGGCCCTGATGATTTTGGCCGTCTTCTTTCTGATGTTTTCGCTGGCACGTCCGCAGCTTGGGACCAGGCTGACCCTTATGAAGAGGGAGGGCGTGGACGTGGTCATAGCTCTGGATTGCTCGTTGTCCATGTTGGCGGAAGATTTCAAACCTTCCCGGCTGGAGAAGGCCAAGCAAGAAGTCAACGGGCTCATCTCCAGGCTGCGAGGAGATCGCGTGGGGCTGGTGGCCTTTGCTGGTGTGGCCTTCATTCAGTGTCCGCTTACTCTGGACTATTCAGCCGCCCAGATGTTTCTGGATATAATGGATCACAACCTGATTCCGCGGCCCGGAACCGCCATAGGCGACGCCATCCGCACCTCCGTTAAAGCTTTCAATCAGAAGGAGAGAAAATATAAGGTGTTGGTGCTCATGACTGATGGTGAGGATCACGACTCGGATCCGTTGGGCGCGGCCGAGGAAGCAGCAGCAGAAGGAATCAGAATATACACCATTGGAATAGGATCGGTTCAGGGGGAGCCGATACCTTTAAAGGACAGCAGGGGTTTGGTGGAGGGGTACAAGAAGGACCGAGGGGGCAGCGTGGTGGTGAGCAGGCTGGACGAGACCACCCTGCAAAAAATCGCCTTGACCACTGGAGGGAAATACTATCATGCCACCAGCGGAGAGATGGAGCTGGACAAGATCTACGACGAGATATCCAAAATGGAGAAAAAGGAGCTGGAAGGAAAGTTGATGACGCAGTATGAGGACCGCTACCAGTTCTTCCTCTTTCTCGCAGTCGTGTTGCTGGTGGCCGAGTTTTTGTTGTCCGAGAGACGAGGCAGAAGGGCAGTGAAGAAGCTAAGAGTGGAGACCAAGGCCGGGTGAGCGATAGACTCGCTGCGTAGGAACTTGTTTTTCGAGGTGACTGCTTTGACCAGACTTTACCTGTTGGTTGCCTTGACAATACTGCTGGTCCAGGCCGAGCCAGCCCGGGGAGATTCCTTCTCTTCGCTGAACAAGAAAGGGAACAAAAGCTACAAGGAAGCACAGGAGCATCTGCAAAAAGGGGAGAAGGACAAGGCTGCGGAAGCTCTGGAGGGGGCACTGAGGTTCTACCGGGACGCCGAGATCGAGAAGCCCGAGTCGTCGGAGCTTTCCTACAATCTGGGCAACGTGATGTACCAGCAGGAGAAGTATCAGGACGCTCTGGAGAGGTATTACAAGGCATTGGGGTCGGACCAAATCGAGCATCAGGCCTGGTCCTGGTATAATCTGGGGAATGCCTTCTACCGCAGCGGGAAATATCCCGAAGCCATTCAGGCCTACCAGAAGTGCTTGGATTTGACTCCGGAGGACGAGGACGCCAAATGCAATCTGGAGTTCGTTCGAAAGAAGATGAAAGAGATGCTGGATCAGGAACAAAAGAGACAGCAGAATCAACAGCAACAGCAGCAGCAACAGTCCCAGGAGCAACAGCAGCAGACTCAGCAGCAACAGCAGGAGCAAGAGCAGCAGCAGCAACAGGCCCAGAACGAGCCGGAAAGGCCCGAAGAGGAGCAGGAGCAGCAGCCAAGGCAGGAACAATCAGAGCCCCAGGAGGGTATGACTAAGGAGGAGGCCGAAAGAATACTAAACGCGCTGGAGGATGACGAAAAGGAGCTGCTGAAGAAGCAGAAAAAGGTTCCCCGGGCGCAAGGAAGAGGAGGGAAGGACTGGTAGATGGATAGAAGTACGGTAGTCAGTCGGCAGCACGAAGTGGGCACACGGCCCAAGATGGTTGTCCTGGTTCTGGGACTAACTTTGTGTTTAATATTGACCGGGACCAGCTTGGCGCAGGACATCGCCTTCAACGCCTCGGTGAACAGAACTGAGATGGGGCTGGATGAGCAGATCACGCTGACCATTTCGGTTTCCGGTAACGTCAAGTCCATCCCCCAGCCCGAGCTTCCGACCCTCAGCGAATTCTCGGTTCATTCCGCGGGCAGATCACACAACGTCAGTTACAGCGACGGTCGTCTGTCTTCTTCGGTGACTTTCAATTATGTCCTGCTGCCCAGAAGAACAGGAAAGTTCACCATAGGACCAGCCAAGATAGAACTGGAGGGAAAAACGTATGAAACCACCCCCATCGAGGTCACCGTAGCAGGGGAGGCCAAATCCCAAGCCGCTCCGGAGCCATCCGGCAAAGAGAAGAAACAACAGGCGCCTCAGCTTCGAGGAAAGGATCTGTTCATAAGGACTTTCGTGGACAAGAAGAAGGCCTATGTAAACGAGCAGATCACCCTGACCTTTCAATTCTTCCAGGGGGTCAGGCTTTTCAATAATCCCGAATATACTCCGCCTTCGCTCACCGGCTTCTGGTCTGAGGATCTGCCTCCCAAGAAACAGTACTATAAGGCTGTAGATGATAGGCAATACTTCGTGCAGGAGCTCAAGACCGCACTGTTTCCTACGTCCACCGGAAAGCTGACCATCGGACCGGCAGAGCTGAGGTGTACGGTGGAGGATCTGGACCGCCACTTGAGCCGGGACCCATTCGCCATGTTCGACAGAGACCTTCTGAGCCTGTTCCGTCAGGGAAAGCCGCAGGTTCTGAGTTCGCAGCCCATCGAAATCGAGGTCCTGCCCCTTCCCGAGATAGACAGGCCAGAGGAATTCAGCGGAACGGTGGGCAGCTACAAGCTGAAAGTCAGCGTAGATAAGACTCAGGTGGAGGTGGGGCAGCCGGTAACACTGAAGGCCAGAGTGACGGGAGTGGGAAACGTCAAGTCGGTGGGCAGGCCGCAGATTCCGGAACTGACCGACTTCCGCTCATACAGTTCGGGGAGCTCGGAGAAGGTGTCCAAGGACGGTTACAGGGTCCAGGGGGTAAAGACCTACGAGGAGGTCTTGATCCCCAAGAAAGCGGGGAAATATACTGTTCCGCCCATTGAGTTTTCGTTCTTTGATCCAGAGGCCAAAAGTTACAAGACGCTGAACAGCCAGCCCATTTTGTTGACCGTGCTTCCCTCATCCGAGGTTACCCCCACCGAGATTGCCCAGCTTTCCAAGCAGGAAATCGGCAAGGCGGCTAAGGACATCCGCTATATCAAAGTTTACAGCGGTCATTTCGAGGACCAGGGCGATCGGCTTTACAGCAGGCCACTCTTCTTGCTGCTTCAGTTGGTTCCGCTGGTGGCCTTCGCCATCTCATGGCGCTACCAGAGCGTTAGGGAGAGACTTAACTCCGACGTCGGATATGCCCGCCAGAGAAGGGCCCGCCGTTTTGCTCAAAGAAGGCTGAAAGTGGCCAGGAAGTTGATCTCGGCCCAGACCTCAAAGGAGTTCTATTGCGAGATTGCCAGAGCTCTGCTGCAATACGTCGGAGACAAGCTTAACCTGCCCGCCTATGGTCTGACCAAAGATCAGATGGTCGAGAAGCTTTCGGAAAAGGGGTTGGAGAGAGCGAAGATAGACAACCTGGTCAAACTTCTTGACTCCTGCGATTTCGCTAGGTTTGCCCCCGGTTCTTCGACCGAGGAGCAG
>CAYFQZ010000187.1:0-2123 GCA_964345305.1 uncultured Ignavibacteria bacterium
GGCCTGCACATTGCCAGGCGTCGGTGTGCCATAGAACAGATCAATGCTCACCGGCCCGTCTTTAACGCCCTTACGCAGTACATCTATCACACCACGTTTCGCAATCTCGCCCTGGAGGCGGTGCAAGAACTGTGTGCGTCTAGGGCTGTCTTGCTCTAACTGCAAGGCCTCCACAGCCTTGGATTGGGTTTCACTCATGAACTTCAGGAGTTGGCCAAAGTCTACCGCGTGGTCACGGTCATAGTCTTCGTTTCGCCCCTCCACATACTTCGCCTCATTCACGAGCGACTTTACAATCAGGCTTTCCAGGCCTTTTTCGCTGGTGTCAGTCGTCCGCATGAGCCGCCTCCTCGACTAGATCTTCCTCGCCCTCTCCCAGCATCTCTTCCTCGACAATGCCATCCCCTATTTCCGGCTCCGCCTCAATCTCACCCGGTTCCGGTGCCAGGTGACGCACATCAACCTTGCCTGTAACCACATCGGCGATTAGGCGAGTACGGTATTCGCGGATAAGTTCGATTTCGCGCCGAGCGCGAGCGAACGCCTCGGTTAAAGTTGCAGACTCGTGTGGCAGTGACGAGGCTATATGCTCCTGTTCGCTTCTCGGCGGCACGAGGAAAGGTATCTCTTTCAATCGCACCGTGGAAAGGTCCCATTGGCCTATCCTTACTCCATCGGAAGCCTGGCCAAAGAATGGAATATAGGCGCGACTCCTTATGGCAAAGTGGAAAAACTGCGGATGAATGTCATCCCTTAGTTTGAATATGAAGTATGCAGGGCTGACTATTCCGTCATGGTCCGACACGCCATAAGAACCTTGCCATGCCTTCATCTTGTTTACGGCAAACTGACCTTTGCGTACTACCTTATAGTTGCTTAGGTCGTCTGGGATGAAGTTACGATTAGCTTCAATATCATCAACATCTCGGATCATCACTCCCCGCTCTCGGATAACCGATAGCAATGGCAAATAAGGTTGATTCCTTTCAGTTACTTGTCTTAAAATATCTCTGAGTTTTAAAACACTCCAATGCTCCGGGATATCCCCCAGCCATTCGATGCCAGATGGCTTGAGTTTCACGTTCGGGTCGAGGCCACGGGTAACCGCTTGTGTGATAATCGCCTGCTTCTGCTCGTTCAATACCTCAATCAACCGTCTCCGATTGCGGATGAAGCGCCGGACGCGTCGGTCAAGTTGGTCTAAATAGGCAACGATGGCATCTTGTTCGTCTGGAGGGGGAATTATGACGGGGATTCGTTTCATCTTGTCAATGTTCAAATCCCACTGACCTATGCGTACGCCGTCCGAAGAGCGTGCGAAAAAGTCTGCATAATATTTGCTCCGAAGAAGGCGATGTGCATATTCTTTAGTAATGACATTGAGCTTATAGACAAAGTAAGCAGGGCTGACAATTCCATCAATCGGGGCTATCCCGACAGAGCCTTGCCACGCCTTCATCTTGTTGATGATAAGGTCTCCAGCATGGGCGACCCGATAGCTACCCAGATCATCTGGTACAAAGTTCCGGTTTTCGCCCTTGTCAAGAGAATCGCGCAGAACAACTCCCTTCTCCCTAAGCACCGAAAGTAGCGGTAGGTCGGGACGATTGCGTTCGCTTCTCCTTAATGAAATCGCCCCTACACTGGTTATTGACCAATGTGATGGGATTTGTCCTAGCCAATCATCACCCGATTCCTTATATTCTGAATAGGATTGCAGGTAGGCTGTCATGCGCGACTTTCGCCCGTAGTTACTATCTTCTCTAGCAGTCCTTCAGCCTCAGCCTGTAGGCCTTCGAGGTCTGCCTTTATCTCCTTAAGTGATCGCAGCGGCTTAGGCTTATAGAAGTGTCGTGTAAACGAGATCTCATATCCGATGCGGGTTTTGGCGGAGTCGATCCAGGCGTCTGGCACATAGGGCAGCACCTCTCGACGGAAGAAGGCTTCAATGCCCCCCTCCTCCAAAAGAGGCACCTGCTCGCTGTCTCGCAGTTCGGTGTCTGGCTCGTATTCGACGACCGCCGGCTCACTGTCCATTTCTACTTCGAAGCGGCCATGCAACGGGTCGGGCTTCGCTTTGCCAGATTTGTCCACCTTCTTGATAATCGGCGGGGCATCTTCTA
>CAYFQZ010000188.1:0-5703 GCA_964345305.1 uncultured Ignavibacteria bacterium
TAGGCCGACGTTACGCCGGTCAGAACTCCGACCACGAACGGTACGGCAAAAACGACGATGGCCGGGGCGATATTTATCTCGAGAAGCTCCTCGTAAAAAAGCCCGGCGGTCCCGGTTGCCTCCATGGTATACATCAGGGTCATGACCCCGAATATGAGGACGATGATATTCGGGGAAAACCCTTTCAGCAGAGCCCTCTTAATGGCTGGCAGGCGGATATGATACGTAAGAACCAGGATCAGAACTACGAACAAGACCGAGAAAATCAGATCGACTTTCAAGACCAGGCCCAACAGGACTATGAAAAGAATGGGCCAGAGCGACCTTAAAAGAAGCGGCAAATCGCTTCGGGGCAGCCGACGGCAAGCTAACACCATTGCACGATTCCGTGAAGGTTGTCCAGGGCGGCCGCTTCGTGGAGAAATCGCTGCATCAATATGAACGTGATGGAAAGAGTTACATCTTGAGGCTGACTCATCCGAAGTATGTGGACTTTGAACTGATCCGCGGGGAGGCCGATTGGGTCAATTACCTGGCCCATAATGGGATGGTGGTTCCACGAATGATTCCCTCCCAAAGCGGGCATCTGGTCGAGGTTGTCAGAATAGAGGATTCTGCTTTTGCGGCTGTTTGCTTTGAGAAAGCAGAAGGCCGTCAGATCCGTTTTGATGACGAAGGCGAATGGAACGCTGAATTGTTTCTAAGATATGGGGAAACCATCGGGAGAATGCACGCGCTGGCAAAGGAGTATGAGCCAAAAGACAAATCGCTGGTCAGAATACAGTGGCACCAACAGGACTGGATCGCTGGTATCGACAGGTATTTGCCCGCCTCGGAATCCCGGGTGCGTGAGAAGCACCATGAACTTCTGGCAACGCTGCATGTTCTGCCCAAGGACAGAGACTCATACGGACTGATCCATGGAGACGCCCACCCGTGGAATGTGTTGATCAATAAGGGGGAGCTTATACTGACCGACTTTGACTTCTGCGAGCGCAGCTGGTTTGCCTCAGAGATTGCGATTATATTGCTCTATGCCGTTATGGCCCCGACTGAAGAAATGAGCCAAGACTCCTTTGGCCGTCAATTCCTGGAGAACTTCCTGAAAGGCTATCGTCGGGAGAATGGCATAGACGGCTATTGGATCAAGCAGATACCAAACTTCCTGAGGCTGAGGATGATATCCAAGTTCATACTTCATTATCCAGAGTGGCAGGCCAACAGGATGAGTGAAAAGCGCGAGTCGGCATTCAAAGAATGGAGACGCAAGATCGAAAACGACATCCCCTACATCGATCTGGACTTGTCGGAGTGAACCCGGTGGAATGACTTGTTTTCCTACGGCCTGCGGCGAGGTGAACCAGTATAGAGAGGATATGTCTTCGATCTGAGCGGTTCCTGGGGGCGGGAGAAATAATCTTTGATCATCTTAGCGCTCAGTCCGCTCAAACCCAGGATGCCCACCAGATTGGGAAAGGCCATGAAGCCGTTCATTATGTCGGTCATGAGCCATACCAGATCAATCTTCACCACAGCTCCGACGGGAATCAGCACACAGAAGACCCACCTGTAGGGCATTACAGCCTTACCTCCCAGGATGTATTCGGTGCATCGGTCCCCGTAGTAGGACCAGGTGATCATGGTGGAGAAGGCGAAGAAGACCAATCCGAAGGTGACCACCCACTTGCCGATGTTTGGAAGGCCCAGCTCAAAGGCATGGGCGCTGAGCGGAGAGGATGTCAACCCGCTTGTCCATGCCCCCGTGCTCACGATGACCAGCGCGGTCATGGTACAGATAACGATGGTATCTACGAATGGACCCACCATAGCCACCAGACCTTCCCTCACCGGCTCTTTGGTCTTGGCCGCCGAGTGGGCGATGGAGGCCGACCCCAATCCTGCCTCGTTGGAAAAAAGGCCGCGAGCAACACCGAATCTTATGGTGTAAGCTACCGTGGCCCCCAGGAATCCTCCTGTAGCTGAGGTTGAGGTGAAGGCGTGTTTGAAGATCAGATCAAGAGCCTCGGGTATGTGGTACAGGTTGAGAAGGAGGATGGTCAGGGACGAGCCGACGTAGACTACACACATGAAAGGAACCACGCGTGATGCAACCCGTCCGATCCGCTTTATGCCTCCGATTATAACCAGTCCCACCAGGAGCGCCACCACCAGTCCAGTGGCGTAGGCAGGGATGCCCACATGCTCCTCCAGGGGCTTGGCCACGGAGTTTGCCTGCACCATGTCGCCGATTCCGAAGGAGGCAATGGCTGCGAAGAAGGCAAAAAGCCATCCCAAGAACTTCAGCTTCATCCCTCTCTCCAGATAGTACATGGGTCCACCCGAGGCGGAGCCGTCCGGGTGAATCACCCTAAAGCGCAGGCCCAAAGAGGCGGAGGCGAATTTGTTGACCATTCCCAGGATGCCGATGATCCACATCCAGAATACCGCGCCCGGTCCCCCCGCTGCGATGGCCGTGGCGACACCAGCTATGTTGCCCGTCCCGATAGTCGCGGAAAGAGCGGCGGACAGGGCCTGGAAATGAGTAATCTCGCCTTCCTCCCTGGGATCATCGTATTTCCCGCTGATCAGATCGATGGCATGTCTGAACTTTCTCACCTGGAGGAATCGATACCTCACCGTGAGAAAGATGCCCACGAATAGAAGGAAGACGATAAGAGGAGCCCCCCAAACGTAACTGTCGATCTTCTCCAAGACGGCGATTAGCTGATCCATAGCAATTGAGTGGAGTTAAACAAGAATCGGGGTGGTTGTCAAGAAGAAAAAGGGAAGTTGCGCTGCATCCTGACTCGACAGAAAACAAAACGTCCCGAGACGAAAACCGCGCCGGCTCGGGACGTTCAAGGCTCTTTGACGATAACGCGCAGCTGTTACTTGCGCCAGTGTCCCTTTACCCATTTCCAGCCGCGAGGGGTCTTCTTCCAGTGCCCGGCAACCCATTTGCCTTTGGGGTCTTTGACCCAGTGTCCGGGAACCCATTGATAATGATTTCCCGCCCATTTCCAGTGACCATCCACCCACACCGCCTTGGGATGCGGGGGGGGTGGCTTGACGTCCTTCTTCGGTGCTGGAGGCGGCCCCGGAACGTACACCACGCCGGCGCAACTGAACAGGAAGGCCAGCAGGACGATTAGCGCCACAAGAGCAATGACGGATTTTCTCACCATTCCCCTCCTGTTTGGTTTTTACGTTTCCGAGTCTCTCTATTGGTTATCTTCGACCCGCGATGGCTCATTCTTGATATGGACCAGCGGAAACCATCTTCGTCGTAACGGAACACCGCAAAGCCGGATAAGAGCGTAAGATGCGCAGTAGCTTGATCTTCCAAGGCAGAATAGAAAAAGGGCGCCACCGGTGGCGCCCCTGCGGTCTTTGCCTAAGAGAAAGTTGAGTAGGGGTTCGATTTATCGAACCCGGATATGTAACGGGCGCCATGAATGGCACCCCTACAGTGTTCGCGCCAGAGGGGGGCTGATTCACGGATACGGTTATGGCCAACGCCCTCCTGCAGGCCTGTTAGGCGTCCTCCGGGCGCCTGCTTATCGAACCCGCGGGCACTCTCTCTGCAAAACATGGAAGGCAGGTCCCAAACGATCACTCCAGCAGCAGCTTCTCGAACTGGTTCACCAAATCGGCGAACAGCTCCACGGTCGCGGTGATCGGCTCGGGCGAGCTCATGTCCACTCCGCCCGCCTTGAGCAGTTCTATCGGATAATCGGTTTCGCCCGCCTCCAACAGCTCGATGTAGCGCTTCAGCGCGTCCTTATCACCTGCCAAGATCTTCTGGGAGATGGCGGAAGCTGCAGCGAGACCGACGGCGTACTTGTACACATAGAAGTTCCTGTAGAAATGGGAAATCCGCAAGCAGCCGAGATCGTCCAGTGAATCCAGCACCAGCTCCGGTCCCTGGTACTTCTGATATGTGTCCCGGTACATCTGTCTCATAGACCTGGCCGAGAGCGCCTCTCCCGCTTCTGCCTTGGCGTGAGCGTCCCTTTCGAATTCGGCAAACATCACCTGTGTGTAGAAGGTCCCCTGGATCATCTCGATGTAGTAGTTAAGCACATAGAGCTTCTCTTCTTTGCTCTTGGCGTTCTTGAGCAGATAGTCCATCAGGAGCATCTCGTTGACGCCCGAGGCCACCTCTGCCACAAACAAAGAATGCCCCGAATAGATATATGGCTGCGCTCGGTTGGAGTAAAGGCGGTGTATGTTGTGTCCCATCTCGTGCGCCAGGGTGAAGAGATTGTCCAGGGAATTGTTGTAGTTCATCAGCATGTATGGATGAGTGGTGTAGGCGCCCCAGGAATAGGCACCACTGCCCTTGCCCTCGGTTTCGTATACGTCCACCCAGCCTGAGTTGAACCCTTTTTTGACCTCGGCGACGTACTCCTTGCCCATCGGCTTCAGGGCCTTGACCAGAATGTCCACTGCCTGGTCATAAGGAATGTCCATCTTTGCTTCCGGAACCAGAGGAACCCACATGTCGTACTTGTGCAGCTCGTCCAGCCCCAGGTATCTTTTCCTCAGGCCGACGTACTGGTAGATCGGCTGCAGATTCCTATTGGCAGTCTCTACCAGATTGTTGAACACGTCCACAGGAATGTTGTCGATATGCAGCGCGGCTTCAAGCGTCGAGTTGTAGTTTCGGGCCTGGGCAAAGAATATGTCCTTCTTTATGCTTCCGGCAAAGTTGGCCCCCAGCGCGTTTATGTAGCCCACCCAGGCGGCACTGTAAGTATCCATGGCGTCCCTTCTGACCCGCCGATCCGTGGACTCTAAGAACTTGGAATAGCGCTGTCTGGTAAGCTGAACCTGGGTGCCCTCCTCGTCTATGATGGAGCCGAATTTTACGTCCGCATCATCTATCATGGTGAACACGTCGCGGGGAACGCGGGCCAGGGGCCCGATTTGGGCCAACAGCTCTTCTTCCTCGACCGAAAGAGTGTGCTTTCTGTTTCTCTGGATGTTGTCGATGTAGTGGTCATACAGGGCCAGACCTTGCTCCTGTTTCATCAGCTCGTCCAGCTTCTCCGGGGGAATGCTCAAGATCTCCGGGTCGATGAAGGAGAAGGCCTGTCTGACTCTGGCATACAGGGCTCCTGCGCGGCTGGACATCTCCTGGTATTTCGATACCCGTGTGTCCTCATCCAGCTTCATGTAAGCGTATACGTACAGAGGGTCAAAGACTATCCAGATGCTGTCCTGCATGACCAGACAATCCAGCAAGGTCTTTCCGGACTCGGCCAGACGTCCTTTGAACTTCTCCATCTCCGGCAGAAGAGCTTCCACCCTGGCAAAGTCCTGCTCCCATAGCTCGTCGTTCGCAAAGATGTCCTCCAGCCTCCATTTGTATTTGTCATCTATCTCAGAACGCTGAGGAATCTTCTTCACCTGGCCGTGGGCCAATAGGGAACCCAACGCAAAGGCGACCACTACCCACGTCAACAAGACGACTCTGGATGCTTTGGTCATCTTTTCCTCCTGAAGTTGAGGTTGCACTTCAAAAACAAGAACATTATTATACGCGCTCCTAACTCCTAGAGCAAGGAAAAACCTGCGCCTCCTCGCAATAGGCAATACGAGAATTCGGACATCGAAGTTCCATGAGGTTAGTTCTGGGACCTGACCCCCTGTATCCCCCTCTCCATAATATGGAGAGGGGGAAGAAAAAGGGTGAGTTCA
>CAYFQZ010000189.1:0-2085 GCA_964345305.1 uncultured Ignavibacteria bacterium
CTGGATACACTGAACGACGCGGATCAGCCTGATTCAACGCTTGACCGCGAGACACTGATGCAGCAGACCGATGCACTGATCCGGGATGTGGTCGAATGCTGCGAGGGTCCGCTGGAGACAGAAATCGTGATGGCGCTGATCCGGCTGCGGGATGACATCACCGGCCGGGTGGACCTGGGCGATGACTGGGATACGTTGATCGCAGATTCGCGGGCCAAGGTGGAGCAGTTGGTCAATGAGTTCTTCAAGGCCAAACTGGTGGGAATCCCGGAGGTGCAGGAGTTTCTCGACTCGCTGAGCGAACAAGAATAGAAACACCATTGACCTATCTGGAAGCACTGGCTCGCGCAACCCATAACCTGAGGCCGAGGTCATGGAGGATCTGGGGCTCCAGGCAAGTGAATCCCCCGCAAAGCTTCGCACCATGACCCAGACCAAAGCTGCTGCGTCATTTGGCCATTGTGGTGCTGTCGAAGATGAGAAAAAGAGATGAAGCTCAAGGTAGACAAGGAAAGTGATGCGCTGTACTTTCGGCTGGACGAGTCGGCAATCGTTGAATCTGAGGAGGTACAGCCGGGTGTCATTCTCGATTTTGACGCCGAAGGGCGAGTGGTGGGGATAGAAATTCTCCACTTGAGCAGTCGGGTAGCTCCTGAGCGACTGCACACCCTACATTTTGAGACCATCTAGCTGGCCAGGTGTTGTCAGGGCCCCAAGGACGTGCCTGATATTGTGGCTCAGGGCAAGGCTGCTACATTGTCGGCCATTGTAGTGCTTTCGAAGATGAGGTAGAGACAGGACGCTTGAGGGTTCCCATGCAGACGGTTCGTAGCAACAGAGAAGTTCAGACCCAACTCAGTGACGATGACCGGATGAAACTTGGACGGATTGTCGCATTGTTTGGTCCACTTGTGGAGCCTGACCTTGAGCCAATTGGGCGGTATCAAACTATGACACCTGATGAGTTGTGGCTGGCGTTGGTTGAGGAAGTCTGCGTAATGGGTTCGGCTCGCCCCATAGAACGCCTTCAAAAAGGTGATCCCAAAAAGTATGAGGAATTCCAGGAAGCCGTCTCCGTAGAATCGCTGAGCCACCAGCAGGATCATCTGATCTCCTATCTCTCCAACACGCTTCATGACTTCCGGGCAGCGCGGTTCTACAACAGGAGCTCTGAGAGAATTGCCTCAATGTTCAAATCCTCAGAAGTCTTTCAAAGGGGTGAGTTGGTTCTCTTGCGAGGACTGTCGCACGAGGGCGATATTCAATCTCTGCGTACGATTCACAGCGAAATCGAGGATAGAATTCGGAGATTCACCAACGGCCTATGAGAGACAGCACTTTTTGCTGGGCAAGGTCTCCGACCGCAGATCGCATCTGCTCGGTCCGGAGATCTCAGAAATGGGCTTCGGCAAACTTGGCTAACTCAGGGAAAGGACAAAGTCACAATGTCTAATGAGAAAATCTTGGTCATTGACGATGACCCAGACCTCGTAGAGTTGATCAGGCTGACCCTGAAGACCAAAGACTACCAGGTCTTCAGCGCCGCCAGTAGCACGGAGGGGTTAGAAAAGGTCAAAAAAATCAACCCCGACCTGATTATCCTGGATGTGATGATGGGACATGTTACCGAGGGATTTCAAGTCGCCTTGGAGTTGCGGGATACTGATCCCCAATCGGAGTACGCTGCCTATAGCAAGATACCGATCCTGATATTGACCGCCATCCACGACAAGACGCCGTTACGCTTTACGCCGGACGAAAAGCACCTGCCCGTGGACGATTTCGTGGAGAAGCCGTTGAAGGCCAGTGACCTATTGCAGAAGGTGGAGAAATTGTTGGAGAAGTGGAAGTAGGTGGGATGAAGACACTGGAACTCATCCAAGAATTTGAACTGCTAGGCTGCATACAATGTGGCCGCTGCAGCGGGGGATGCCCCATGTCCCTGCGAACCGGCCTGAACGTCCGGCGGCTCATCTACGAGGCCCTCATCCGGGACACCATGGAGGTCCGCGAGAAACCCGAGATCTGGGACTGCACCACCTGCCTGACCTGCACCACGCGCTGTCCCAAGGCCCTGGACCCGGC
>CAYFQZ010000190.1:0-12283 GCA_964345305.1 uncultured Ignavibacteria bacterium
ATGGCTTCGTGGGGACGGATGACTCGGTCTTGGTTGAAAGGTTGGGGCGCGAAGTTGTGATTCTCGAAGGAGATCACGAAAACATAAAGATTACTACAGTGCAGGATCTGGCCATGGCGGAGCGGCTTATAGATTCAAGAAGAGGAAACGACTCTCCTCCTGGCCGGGAGAGGGTAAGATGATCAGAATTGGCTTCGGTTACGATGCACATAGGCTTGCTGATCACAGGGACTTGATTCTGGGGGGCGTGAAGATCCCACATGGCAAGGGGCTTTTGGGGCACTCTGACGCAGACGTTCTATCCCACGCTATCGGTGAAGCGATCTTGGGTGCACTCTCCCTGGGCGATCTGGGGAAGCACTTCCCTGATACAGACCCGAAGTACAAAGACATCTCCAGTCTGAAAATCCTGGCCGCGATCAGGGATATTGCGGTGAAAGCGAACGCGAGGATCGTGAACGTTGATTCGACCATTATGGCAGAGGAGCCGAAGCTGTCTGACTACGTCCTTGAAATGAGACAAAACATCACGAGTACTTTGAGCGTTAACATAGATCAGGTGTCGGTCAAAGCCACCACCACCGAAGGTATGGGATTCGCGGGAAAAAAGGAAGGGATCGCCGCTTATGCGGTAGTTCTCCTGGAAAAAGAATGATTGTGCTTGGCCGATCAGCGGGGCTTCAGGACAACAATCGGAACAGACTGTAAAACGACATGAGCGAACTTTTCTGGGTCAAGGTTGAGAATATTCTGAATCTGGCCATCACTTACGGTGCCTTCTGGTTCTACCTGTTCCTATTCTTAAGCAGCTTTTTCGAGAACATCTTCCCTCCTTATCCGGGAGATACCGTGACGTTTGCCGGAGGATACCTTGCCGGGACAGGCAATCTTGCGTTTCCTCTGGTATTCCTCTCCGCCGGCACCGGATGCCTGGCTGGCGCGATGCTTCTCTACTTTCTGGGGAAGAACAAAGGCAGGAAGGTGTTCTTGAAAAACGGAAAGGCGATTTTCGATCGGGCGCACCTGGAAAAGGTGGAGAAATGGTTCAGAAGGTACGGGGAGAAGGTCCTGATCATCAGCCGGTTTCTCACCGGCGTAAGATCCGTGGTGGCACTGGCAGCAGGGGTGGGTAACGTCAGCCTGAGGAAGATGACGATTTATACTTCCATAAGCATCGTTCTATGGAATGGCATAATCCTGTTCTCCGCCTTCAAGATTCAGCGGAACTGGCGGGAGATCTTGCAGATGATTCAGATTTACAACAAGGTCGTATTGGCCATAGTGGCCGTGGCGGCTATCGTATGGTTGGTGAGGATCTTCACAAGGAAGGGGTCGACGGATTGAGCAGATCGGTCAACAGACGAAACGCCCAGACGGGCGTCCGTATGGACGGATTGAGCGGATGTTGGCTTTTGCGGTGGACGGCCGACGGCGGACGGTGGACGAACGATCGGTCAACGGATGAAACGCCCGGACAGGCGTCCGTATGGACGGATAAAACGGATGTTGGCTTGTGCGGCGGACGGCCGACGGTGGACGGCGGACGGAGAATCGGTCAACAGATTGAACTGTAGGGGTCGGATTTATCCGACCCGCGGTTAAACGACAAGACTTCAGGAGGAGGAAGATTGAAGATACTTGTTCTGATGGGAGGAACCTCAGCCGAGCGGGATGTTTCTCTGGCGTCGGGTGAGGCGATTGTTAAGGCATTAAAACAAGCCGGGCATCAGGTGTTGGCCCTGGATACTGCGCAGGGACAGAAGCTCCTTTCGGACGATGGTAAGTACATTCCCGACGGAGTGAAGGATAAGCCGCCTGATCTGAGGGAACTGGAGATGGTCAGCAAGCAGCAGGCTCTGGAGGCCATCCATTCCTTTGATTTCTCACAGGTGGACGTTGTGTTCCTGGCCCTTCACGGGGGGCAGGGCGAGGATGGGACCATTCAGGCTCTTCTAGATCTGACCGGAAAGCCTTATACCGGGTCAGGTGTGCTGGCCAGCGCGCTGGCTATGGACAAGGCCATGTCTAAGAAGATATTCGAGTGTGAGGGTATACTGACCCCCGAATGGTTTTCGGTAGACGAGTCTGACCCTGTCGCTGTTTCGACCGTCGAGAAGATAATAGAAAAGAGCTTTGGTTTTCCTTGTGTAGTCAAGCCCAACAATCAGGGCTCCACCGTGGGACTGACGGTGGTCGAAAAGAAGCAAGCTTTGGCAGAGGCATTAGACTCTGCGAGAGAATACTCCAATCACATTCTGATCGAGACCTACATCGCGGGCAGAGAACTGACGGTCGGCGTGCTCGGAGACACGCCTTTACCCGTGGTGGAGATAATCCCGGAGCATGGGATTTATGATTACGAGTGCAAGTATACCCACGGCAAAAGCAGGTATGTATGTCCGGCGGAGATTCCGGAAGAGAAAGCAAAGGAGATTCAGGCGATAGGTTTGAAGGCTTTCCAGGCGTTGGGGTGCGAAGGTTACGCCAGGGTGGATTTCAGATATGGAGAGGACGATCAGTTTTACTGCCTGGAGGTAAATACGCTTCCCGGCATGACCTCCCTCAGCCTGGTGCCCATGGCCGCCAAGGCCCTCGGCATAGAGTTCCCTGAACTAGTAGACAAGATTGCCGGGTTGGCTCTGAAAAAGAAGCGATAATGGCCTTGAACACCGTCCAAACAAGGAAGGCTCGCATGGTGGGCACCATTGCCCGCCCTACCTCCTTGTGAGATTGTTTTGCCAAATCCGTTGTTCCCATCATAAAAAGACCGCCGGAACCTCGAGCTAATCAGAATTCCGGCGGTTTGACATCTTGCCCACAACAGCCTCTGGCAGAAAGGGGGCTCCCTTAGAAGTGGGCGTTTACCCCGATGTGCTCCCCGGTCGACAGGTATACCCATAGGTGGACGGTATGTGTCATCTCGGTCCACTTGTGGAGTGTCACATCTGCCGTGTAGGAAGTCAATCCAGCCTGCTCTGCCCAGCTCTGGTTGAACTGCCAGTGCGGCGTCGCCTTGGTGAAGACCACGCTGTCAATCACCACGGTAGGATCTGCAGGCATGATGTCGATGGTGATTGTCTCCCCGTCCATGCAGTCGCAGAAGGAAGAGGTAAAGGAGACCTCTCCGGCTACCTCCAGGGTGTCAGTGGAAATCTCGCAAACCTCCGCCGGCTCGGCAGTGGTGGGGAAGAAGACGGCCAGGCACAGGGCCAGCATGAGAAAGCGGAACTTCCTCATATTCGGTTCTCACCTCCTTTCGGCTCACCGGACAGAGGTATCGACTTCGCAAATTGCGATCTTTAGAAAAACATCAATAAAGTTTCCCCACAGCGGGACCTGGATTCCAATTTCCCAAATTCTCTGGGAGCACGCCCGAGTTCGCCGTCCCCCTTGGTGCTCAAGCTCACCCGGTTAAGGAGATTGGAGATTTGCCGATAAGGGAAATTGTAGATTCGAAGACTTCTCGGGAGGATAGCTAGGCAAGCCAAGGGAACCTTCGGTTCTCACCTCCTTTGCTTCAGCCAAGCTATCCTCTTTTTTGCTGCCCCGTTTGGTCTACTCTTCAATGCTCAGTAAGGCCGTGGCGATAGCGTGTTGAAAAGGGGATATCCAGAACCCGCGGTCGCCAATGGTTGTGACCGGTTTTTGCCCTCTGCAGCTCGGCTCAGGGACCCCTCGACAGAATCCAACAGAAAGGCAGATTCGAATCCGAGATGCCCGGCGCAGGGTATGGGGAATGACCCATACTCTGTTGCGTTCGGTCGATGAATAGACTGTAAAAGGAGCAGACCTCGTTTTGCCCGCTCTGGCCACGATTCCAGGGACACTTCAACATAATGCCGGTCAAGGCCTTGCTAAAGCCGGCGACACCTCGAAAAAGCCTGGGCTTCGGCACAGCCGTTGCTATTACAGGGCTTGGCAGAATTACTCAAGCGGAGGCTAAGAAGATGAAAAAGAACTTGAAGAGACTGTTTCGAAACCGGAAAGGCATAACTCTGCTGGAAGTTATGATGGCTATGCTCATCCTGGCGTTCGGAGTCCTGGGCTTGGCTCCCATGATCGTCGTCTCCATGTTCAGCAACTCGTACTCAAATCAGGTCACCGTTGCGGATGCCATAGCCCTGGATTGGCTTGAGGAAATCAAATCCTGGTACCGCATCACGCCCTTGCCATACTCTCAAACGGCATGCGGAGTTCAAGGCATCTTCACCCGGCAGACTCAGGTGGGCGACGCCACCACCGACGTGACAATTCCCGCCGGAGTGTACAAGATTCAGGTAACGGTGAGCTGGACGGATCAGGAACAAGTGCCCAGATCCGTGACCTACTTTTCTTATAAGGCCAAAGAATATTAACCGGAGAGTACCATGAAAAGAATCAGAAATCAAAAGGGCATGACTTTGGTAGAGGTTCTCATCGCCTGTCTGCTGACGTTCATCCTGGGTGCTGCGGCTTTGGAATTCTACAGCTCGCAGCACAATACCTGGTTGGCGCAAACTGACATCTCGGACATGCAGCAGAATGTCAGAGCCCTCCTGGACGAATTGAGCAGGAACATTAGATCCGCAGGCTACGGGATAATGAGCACTCACCCCAGGATCTGGGTGTTTCCGGATACGCTGATGATATTTCGGAAAAACTCGACCAAGATCGACACCACACGATATTACGTCTGTACTGTGGACAGCCTGCATCCAAACCTGGTTAAGCAGATCAACCTGAACAGCCCCGAGGTTTTTGCAGAGAATATCGAATCGGTCCGCTTCCTGAAGTCAGGCAGCCTGGTTCGCGTCTCTTTGGTGGCGCGTGAAGGCCGCAGAGATCCTGAGCTTCCGGGAGACGGCTATCGGAGGAGAACTCTGGTAGCTGATGTGGAATTGAGAAACGGAACCTAAGCCCCCCAAGGAGGTTGAAAAGTGATGAAGAGACTGAAAAACCAAAACGGGACAGCCTTGCTCGTGGCGCTCATAATCATGCTGATGCTGACATTGATCTTTGCCGCGGCAGTCACCACCTCGGTCACGGACGTAGACATCGCAAAGAACCAGAAGGAGAGGACACTGGCGTTTTATACGGCCGAGGCGGGGCTGCAGCTGGCCATAGGGGTCTTGAGAACTAACTTCAACGAATTGGATAACGATACCCTGGAGGCCATGATAAACAACAACCCCACTCTCGGCGAAGGGAGCTTCAGCGTGGGAGTCACCGGAACGTGGCCCTTCAAGACGCTGACTTCCACCGGGGTCAATCGGGACGGCGAATCTGCCGTCCAGGTGACGGTAAGAAGAAGAAGACACCCGATCAACATATGGGACAACATCGTTTTTGCCGGAACCGGCCAGATGGGGGGCGCCATCGCGGGAAACGTAAATCTGCACGGCTCGGTGCACATCCTGGGAGATGATCTGAATGACGGCGATATGGCCATGGAAATGACCGGAGGCGGCAACATATGGAATAACTATACGGGCATAACTGCTGCCCTCTCTTCCCGCCTGCCTTCGTTGGATACAACCACCTTCAACGGAGAGGTGATCAGCACCTTGAATGCTGAGTTGAGGGTAAAGAAGGGACGAGTCGACATTTCAGGTACCTCCAACGCGGGCTTTCCCGACGTGACGGGAGGCTCCCCTCCTATAAAAGAGACCTTGGACGGCGCCTATGTCACCGATGGCTACGGAGGCAACCAGGGTGATCGTAGCGTCTATTCAGACAATGGCGCCGGAGAAGGCTACGACGTAGGGGATGGGATCCACATGCCCGACCTGGATGGCCCTTATACCGATCCCAATACCGGCGTCACATACCCCACCTACATGAACTATTTGCAGAACAATGCGCTGGTGATAAGCGGTGACGTGACCCTGAAGCCGGGTCAAACCTATCCGGCGGTCTCCAATGAGTTCGGCAGTATCTCCATGGATGCCAGCGGAAATCTGCAGGTCAGCGGAATAGTCTATGTCACGGGCAGCATCAACATCGATGCCGGGCAGGGAAACGACAGGCATATCCCGGTGATTTTCGACGCCAGGGGGACGCTGGTCTCGCAGCAGTCAGTCAACGTCAGCACCCACCTGCTGTCTGCTGGCACCTTTCCTACCGACGACGTACTCGGGTTCATAGCCTACGACGACGTGAACATAGGCTCAGGCCCGGGTGATGCGCAGCTGAACATAATGGGAGCCTTCTTTGCCAGAGACATGGTGAATAACAACAAGCAAAATCAGCTTGCGGGGGCCATGGTATCCAATTACTTCATGATCGACAACGTGCCCGATCTGTTCCATGTCCCGTCGCTGATCGACAACCTGCCTCCGGGCATGCCGGGAGGTCTGACCATCAACGTGTACACCTATAAGGTAGTCAGCGGGACCTGGCGCGAACTGTGATGAAAAGGAGAAGGAAATGATCAGATCACTCAACAACAGAGGCATCACCGTCCTGGAGCTCACAATAGTGGCCGTGGCGGTGGGAATAATCGCATCGCTGGCCGTGCCCCGGTTCGGGCGCGTGATGGAAAGGCTGAAGATGAAAACTGCCGGGAGAGACGTGGTCTCAGCCATGAGACTGGCCAGATCCACTGCCGTCTCTCAAAAAGACCAATACGGAGTATACTTTGACTACGAGTCGGACCAGTATGTGGTTTTTCACGATCTGGCCAATCCTTCGTCGTTCATCTATGATTACGGCCAGGACTCCGTCGTGGCGACCGGGGAGCTGCCCGAGATCGTCCACATCGGATACATCAGCTTCCCCGGATTCTCCGTCGTTTTCAAGCCAAACGGGTCGGCTTCAAGCAGCGGTCACGTGGGAATCTACTCCTATGGCGAGGAGTACTACGGCTATTTCTCGGTTCACGTGTTGGGCAGCACCGGAAGAGTGAAGCTGATGCCCGGCGGCGCCTACGAAGGAAATTGACGCTGGAATCTTCCTGATGGCGCCGCCGGATGATGGCGTGAGGGTTGCTCGATGCAGAGTCGCTTAGCCGGACACCAGAGTGCGTGCGCGTCCCTCCCCATTTCCTTACTCGACCGGTCGTTCCCGGCTAGTTCCGCTCGAATATTGGCTCAACGGATTCAATACGATCAGCCCACCGTGTCTTGCCGCTTCTGGAAAAGCGTAAACAAATCCCCGCACCAGTCGTATCTTAAGTAATTCTCAATTCGAGGCGTTGGGTCAAAAACCACCCCGGATTCGCACTGCCAGAGGAAAGTAAGATGAGCACGAAGCTTAAGGCTGTTCTGTTTGACATGGGAAGCACTCTCATCGAGTTCGAGAACTACACCTGGGACGTCTTGGGTAAAAGATGCGCCCAGGGAGGATATGATTTCCTAAAGCGGAAGGATCACGACCTGCCTCGGTTCGAGGAGTTCTCCAGGACGCTGGATGAGCAGTTTTTGAAGGCTCGAAGTGAGGTAAAGGAAAGCTTGAACGAGTTCCGGGTGGAAAAGGTGGCCCGAGGTTTGCTCGGTGTTCTAAACATCACCACATCCGATGGACTCTGCTGGGGCTTTTTGGATTCCTTCTATCAGCCCATCACCGAACAGTTGACCCTGATGGAGGGGGCCCTGGATGTGCTGAAGTATTTCAGGGAGAAAGGCTTGAGAATCGGGCTGGTGTCCAACACCATTTTTCCGGCGGAATATCACCTGGAGGAGCTCAAGAGATTCGGGCTTTATCCTTATCTGGAGGCTCATCACTTCTCCTCCGAGGTGGGGGTAAGAAAGCCCCATCCCGACATTTTTCGCAAGACACTCCGCGAACTCGACGTGAAGGCATCACACGCAGTTTTCGTGGGAGATAGATTGGTGGAGGATGTGGGAGGAGCACAGAGGGTGGGGATGCTGGGAATACTGAGACATCACGAGAACAGAGACTACTCCGCTTCGATAACCCCGGATGCTCGGATACATCAGCTGAGCGAACTTCCGGATGCGGTGTTAAGTCTTTCTGAGAATTGAGCGATAAGAGATGTACAGGTGGCATAGTGGACTAAGGGCCTGTTGTCGCCCCTTCAAATGGGCGACAAAATCAATTCAAGGGGATACTGCGTATTGTAACCGAAATGGGGTACCACCAAGAAAGTGAGGAGATCAAAATGGCTCTTAGGTTCTATAACACTCTGACGAGAATGAAAGAGGAGTTCCACACGGATCGCCCCGGCGAGGTCAAGATGTATACCTGCGGGCCCACCGTCTACGACTTCGCCCACATCGGCAATTTCAGAGCTTATATTTTCGGAGACATCCTCCGCCGCTACCTGGATTACAAGGGCTACAAGGTCACCTACGTGATAAACATCACCGACGTGGATGACAAGACCATAAAGGGATCGAAAGAGGAAGGCATTCACCTGTCCGAGTACACCAAGCGCTACAGGGAGGCGTTCTTCGACGACATCAGGGCGCTCAACATAAAGCCGGCCACCATCTATCCTGAAGCGACCGCTCACATTGCGGAGATGGAGGCTCTGGTCAAGGCACTGCTGGAGAAGGGTCACGCATACCAGAACGAAGGCTCCACCTATTTCAGGATCTCGTCCTACCCGGATTATGGCAAGCTGTCCCGCATGGACATCTCCCAGCTGAAGGCAGGCGCCAGGGTGGTCGCGGATGAGTACGAGAAGGAGGACGTAGCCGACTTCGCTCTGTGGAAAGGATGGGATATAGACGATGGCGACGTATTCTGGGAGACCGAGGTAGGTAAGGGTCGACCTGGCTGGCATATCGAGTGCTCGGCCATGAGCTTGAAATACCTGGGGAAGCATTTCGACATCCACACCGGCGGGGTGGACCTTATCTTCCCCCATCACGAGAACGAGATCGCCCAGTCGCAGGCCGCCACCGGCGAGAAGTTCGTGAACTTCTGGCTACACAACGAGCATCTAATGGTCGAGGGAAGAAGAATGGCGAAACGCTACGGGAATTACTATACCCTGCGCGATCTATTGGATAAGGGATATAATCCCATCGCCATCAGGTACCTGCTTATGGCCACGCATCACCGGCAGCAGTTGAATTTCACCTTCGACGGGCTGGAGGCGGCCAAGAATGCCCTGCAGAGGCTGTACGACTTCGTGGACAACCTCAGATTGATCAAAGGCGAGACGGATAATCCAGAGGTAGAAAAGCTGGTGCAGAAAGCCGCATCCGACTTCGAGGAAGCCTTGGACGACGATCTGAACACCTCCGAAGCTTTGGGGGTGATATTCACGCTGGTTAAAGAGGTGAATCGGCTGATAGAGGAAAAGAAGGTCTCTCAATCCGACGCCAACAAGGTGCTTGACCTGATGAATCGCTTCGACTCCGTTGTCGGCTTATTGAAAAGGGAAGAGCTGATCTTGGACGATCAGGTGAAGACTCTGATAGAAAAAAGAGTCGAAGCCCGTAAGAAAAAGGACTTCCAGCTTGCCGATCAGATAAGGAAGGATTTGGAGGAGAAAGGCATCCTTTTGGAGGATACTCCTGAAGGCACCAAGTGGAAGAGGAGGATGTAATGTGGTGGAGAGGCAGCAATGTTTGCGGAGGGTTGAGCGGGGCACAGGGGGTGGCCACAACCCTCTGGAGTTTTTGTATTCTCCTCGCACTCTACGTTCTAGTGCCGAATCTCGCCTCTGCTTGGACAATATCACAGGACGTCAAGAAGGCAATCGTTCTAATAGAGAATCCAGCCCGTGCCACGCACGGTAGTGGCATAGTTATAAACGGGCAAGGCACGCCGTTTCTGGTAACGAGCCAACATGTCCTGGATGGTGCAGATACCATCCTTGTACGATTTCCTGACGAATCAGAAACGGGGGAACCCAGAATCTCCGGGGTTGGCGTGCCCGTGTTCTTAAGGCACGGCGATCGTGAGAAGTTGCTGGCGGGTGCGGATGATGAGATTGACGTCGGGATTGTCCCTTTGGTCTCCGAGAATCTCGCGCATGATGTTAGCTGCTGGGCCGTCAACTTGGACCAGCTCATAACAGATTCTGTGGCGACAGCCGTAGGTGTGAACGAGGGCGATGATGTTCTTGTTATCGGATTTTCGTTTAGGCCCGCCGGGGGGCCATGTTACCATGTTATCAGGAGAGGCCTGCTATCACTTATGACGAGAGACAAAATCCATTTCTCCGTCGGTGGTCGCACCCGATACGAGAACATCTACCTTGTCGATGTGAACTTGTTTCCTGGCGACAGTGGCTGTCCGGTGGTCGTGAGGCACGGTACAAACGAGTGGATCCTGGGAATCGTATTTGCTCTCTGGACTTCGAGCGGGCCGGTTAACCTTCTTGTGCCGCCAGATACAATACCGGTAAAGGCCCAGCTGACACAGTACATGGACCTAGGTTTGGTGGTTCCTGCCGCAAGGGTGCGGCAGATGATTGAGGAGTTTCTCTCAGATGCGGCGAGCAACTAAGCAGGCCACAACTTCCAGTGATTCAGGCACCTTGTGTCGCAAAATAGCTCAGAAACTACCCATAGGTGACATCCCGATGCTCCCGGGGCCGATGTGGCATAGACCACCAACGGCTCCGGTTCCTGCAAAACCCCAGCTTTGCTCTTGACTTATAGTATGAATTGACGTACATTCGATACTGAGGCAGAATCTTGCGCCTATAGCTCAATTGGATAGAGCATCTGACTTCGGATCAGAGGGTTGGGGGTTCGAGTCCCTCTAGGCGCGATCTGTACGCTGTTGGCTTGCCCCAGACCGGGGGAGGAATTATCTCATGGCTCGGGGGCGCTCCTGCTACATCATCCCTGTCGGCACTGATGTCTCGCCAGTCAGCTCAGACACAACCTCATGCATTTAGTGAGAACTCCGAGCGTGCGCAGTTTTCGAGGCGTCTTGGGCACGAAGGAAAGGTGAGAAAGGACCAGGCCTCGCCCCCACCATGGACTTGCGACGGTCACGATCATCTCTGGGAGGTCAAGCGGAAACATATCCCAGGTTGTTTCAGCTCAAGCGAGGCCGCGACCCTCGCTTCGTCCTAAGCGACCCTCCGCAGACTCGTCTGCCGTTTCCTAGTCAATGAAGTAGTATACGTTGATCTTGACGGTGCCGGTATAGGTCGAACCGGAAACGACAAAGCCGGTGCTGTCTACTCCGTCATCCAGCTGTTTGTCCACCTTCTCCGCCACGTCGGGCGGAAGAGCGACCCTTATGAAGTTCCCGTTGCGGTGAGCCGCGGGAGACGAGAGTGTATCAGATCCGAAGTAGTACTTGGCTCCGAAGGGACTTCTCTTGGTCTCGTGGGCTAGATCCTCCGACTCCACGTCAGCCCAGACGGCAGAATCCGTGTCAAAATATCCGTCAGCGTCACTGTCGCCGGGCAGCTGCATGAATCGATCAAAGTAGGTGTATACCGTACCGTACAGAGCCCCAAAGTCCGATACCTGCCTTTTGATCTTGGCGTTTCTGATCATCTGGGCGCCTCCCAGAATGGCACCGATCAGAAGACCGATGATCACCAGTCCGATGGCCAACTCGACCAGAGTAAATCCAGCCTGGCCGGCAAAGGTGTTTCTTTTGGCCCTCATTTTGTTCTCACTCCCCTTCCCCCAAGCCTCGCAGGAGACAGTTCCCTGTCCTTTTGAGGATGAAGCCTGGAACTACATCCCAGACCTGAACAGACGTGAATATCGCTTTTCAAGAGGGCGGAATTATTCGCGGTTGAGCCCGAAAACGGACGGGGCAGAGACATTCGTCGTCTGTGACATTGATATCGGCTGTCCCGGTTGCGGGATTAACAAAAATGTATACAAATTTATCCACCTGCATCTATTTACATGGGAGGAGGCCGAAGTCTTGCGTCAGGGATCTTTTCGTGCCGATCGGAGACTCCGATGCGTCACTGAGAAAGCCGGGCGCGGAAAAGAGGTCGCGCCATCTGGGAGCCCGACATGCCGCTTTGATTATCCACCGGGTGCCCTGGAGTCTGGGAACCCAGGTCAGATTTCGTAGTGTTGAATGCTTTCTTTGACAAGATCACTTCTCGTCTGCAGGCGTAGGGAATGTTTTAGCTTCCAAATGTGGAATGGCTCTCTTCTCCTTATGTCTGGGAGCCGCCAAAAATGAGTTGACAGCGGCAGCAGATCTGCTATATTCGCTCGTTGTGGCAGGTGGTCGGCGCCACCAAGATCAAACAAAACAGCATGATTTGCGAACTATAGACTGTAAAGAAGAAGACCCCGTCCCCATCGTCTAGCCTGGCCTAGGACACCGCCCTTTCACGGCGGCGACACGAGTTCAAATCTCGTTGGGGACGCTTTTTTTACCCAAATCACAACAGAAGCAA
>CAYFQZ010000191.1:0-9089 GCA_964345305.1 uncultured Ignavibacteria bacterium
GGTAAAACGAAGGTTACAACCATCTCATTTACTGAACAGTGAGCAAATCCTGTTCGCCATTTTGGGTTTGAAATAGATGGTTAACGATTCGACCTCCACCCTCTTCAGGTAAACCATCTTGATCACGGCAAAAAGATAACAAAAGGAAAATACGACAAATTCCAAGATAAGCCAAATCAGGCTGTTCCATCTGGGTGATGAGAGCACAAGATTTTTCAGGTATGAGCCGGCTGCAAAAGTGATGGCGGCGGCAAGGGCCGAGGCCAGAAATGGCTTGAGGTAAGTCCGCCTGGCGAAGTCCCGGAAGTTCATCCCAAACAGCCGGTGAAAGGTCAGCAGAAAATACAGCGCAGCCACCACCGCGGTGGCCAGCACGCTGATCAGTATTCCCCTGTATCCCACCAGTTGAACCAGAGTGATGCTCAGGGCCAGCTGCATAAGGAGCGTAAGGACGGCATATCTGGTCTCATACTCCGGTTTCCCTATTCCCCTCACTATGGAGGTGCCCATGCCGGTAAGCACGTTTATGCCGTAGCCAATTGCCAGAATCTGAAAGGTCAAGGCTGCCAGGCCGAAGTTGTCCCCCACCCATAGATTGATCAGCTTGGGTGCTACTATTACGGCGAGAAAGATCAGAGGGAAGACCATGAAGCTTACGTATTTTGAGCCCCGCTGGTACAGTTGCCTCAACTTGTCATGGTCATCGCTGGCCTCCATCTCGGATACGGCCGGCACCAGGGCGGTCAACAGAAGTATGGGAAAGGCGCGAACCGCATTGGCCGCCTTCTGGCCCAGCTCATAGAAGGTCACGAACCCCAGGCCCAGGAAATGGCTCAGTATGATCTTATCTGCCTGCATGTGAATCATCACGGCGAAGTTGCACACCTGCATTTTTATGCCGTAGCTGAATAGTTTCCTGAATATCTCTTTTCTCAGCATGGACCAACCAACTTTAAGATGGGGAAGCACACGGCGGGAGAAGTAGAAATTGAGCGATACGATGATCAAGGTGACAAAGCCGTAGTTCATCACCAGTCCCCTTATTCCGAATCCCTTCTCCAGAAAGAAGAAGGTCCCGGCAACGTTGAAGAAGGAGGCAAAGATGAGAATCTTGTTCTGAATGTCCATGCGCTGCAAGCCCACCAGAACCGCCTCGAAGATGCTCAAGGTATTGTTCAGGGAGAACACCAGAACCATCCCCAGTATGGCGAAAGTGGACTCCGCATGGATAGAGGGCGGTATCTGCAGAAGGGAAAGGATGAGACCTCTCAGGACTATTGCCAGACCGATAATGAAAAGCGACAGCGCCAGATAGAACAACAGCCCACAGCTGACCACCGCACTTATTGCTTCTTCGTCCTCTTTGGTATGGTATTCCGCTATGTACTTGGCGAAAGCGGTACGCACCCCGAAGTCCAGCAAGCCCAAGTAGTTCGCCACCACAAACACCAGGGACCATACGGCGAAGACCTCCACACCAAGTTTGTGCAGGATGTAAGGGGTGAGAAGCAGGATGACAAGCATCAACCATATTCTGCCCACCGAGTTATAGAAAGTGTTCCTTATTATCTTTTTTCCGACGCCTTCCACGATGTTAGGCCCTGATTGCCGACTTGGTTATGATCCTGGCTATCCTCCTGCTTGCTCCCTTCGAAGCCAGCATGGTTCCCTTGGGCATTCTGGAGGGAAGAGGCCGGTTGGATCGGATCCTTCTCTTCACCTTACCGATGTCCAATCCCACCAGCTGGTTGAAACCCCCTTCAAGCGTCTCCACCCACTCGGTTTCCTGCCTCAGTGTGAGGCAAGGGGTCTTCAGAAAGAACGCCTCCTTCTGCACGCCCCCGGAGTCGGTCAGAACGAATCGGGCGTTCTTCTCCAGGATCAACATGTCTAGGTAGCTCACCGGATCAATCAACATAATATGTTCTGAACAGAGCAGTTGGTCCAAAAGCTTAAGCTGGGAAAGTCTCTTTCTGGTTCGGGGATGAATGGGGAAGACCACCCGGTGATCCAAGCTGGTCAGTATCCGTGTCAGCTTTCTCAAGTTCTCCCCCACGTCGGTGTTCTCTGCGCGATGAAGTGTGACCACACAGAATCTCTTCCTCTGCAGATTGAGCCTGGAGACTATTCTGGATTTCTTCTCTGCCGCAGCCAGATTTTCCCTGACGGAATCATACATCACGTCCCCCACCAGGTGGACTCCGTGCTTGATCCCTTCTTTCTTAAGATTTCTCACCGCAGTTGCGGTGGGACAGAAAAGCAGCGAGCTTATTTGGTCGGTCAAGACCCGATTGATCTCCTCCGGCATGAATTTGACGTAGCTGCGCAGACCGGCCTCGACGTGAGCCACCGCCATCTTCTGTTTGGCCGCGGCCAGGGCGCCCGCCAGAGTGGAATTGGTATCCCCATATACTATGACCAAGTCAGGTTTCTCAAAAAGCAGGACCTCTTCGACCGCCCTCAGCATGTGACCGGTCTGCTTCCCATGCTCGGCCGAGCCGATTCCCAGATTGTAATCCGGTTTGGGTATGGAGAGCTCGGAGAAGAAGATCCGGGACAGCTCGTCATCGTAGTGCTGGCCGGTGTGGAGTATGATCTCGGTATGCGATTTTCGCAGTTCCTTGGAAAGAGACGCCAGTTTTATAAACTGGGGACGGGCCCCAACCACCGAGACTATCTTCATCGTCCTAGACCAGATATGAAACCGGCCGCATCCTCTCATTTATCCGGCGGCAAGGAATCGGCCACTTCTCGTGCCAGCTCGTACGAGTCCACCGCACAGCTGGATAAGAACTCCTCAAAGTCGGTCGGCGAAACGGACCTCGGCCGAGCATGTTCTCGGCGCATCCTGGCATGAGCGGCCGCCGTTCGGGATGCGGAAATGCGGCAACGGCATGCCCTTTTGGCGTGCCGGTTATCTATACAGATGAATCCTCTGATCCTCGGTCAGACTGCACTCTTCACGGTCTGGATCACAAAGTTCTGTTCCTCTGCGGTCAGCTCGGGATAAATGGGGATGGAGAGCACTTCCCCGGTCTTCTGCTCGGTCACCGGAAGGTCTCCTTCCTTATATCCCAGATGCTTGTAGCACTCCTGCAAATGGAGCGGAACAGGGTAGTATACGTCGTGTCCGATTCCCTTCTCCTTCAGTATATCCCGAAGCTTATCCCTGTTCTTCACCGCTATGGTGTACTGATGGAATATATGGTAGTTGAACTCCTCCTCCTTGGGAGTAACGATATCCGAATCAGCGAAGGCTTGGCTGTAGACCTCCGCGTGTCCTCTTCGTTTTTCGGTCCACCTGTCCAGATGTTTCAGTTTCACGGCGAGTATGGCGGCCTGGAGGGTATCCAGTCTGCTGTTGTATCCGACTATGGAGTGATAGTATTTTGGCTTGGCCCCGTGTACCCTCAACATTCTCAAAAGCTCATCCATTTTCGGATCGCTGGTCACTATCATCCCCCCGTCCCCGGCCGCTCCCAGGTTTTTACTGGGAAAGAAGGAGAAACATCCAAAGTGGCCCAAGGACCCGGCCTTTTTGCCTTTGTACTTGGCCCCAATGGCCTGAGCGGCATCCTCCACCACCTTCACATCGTGCTTGTTGGCGATCTGGATGATTGGATCCATGTCCGCACACTGGCCGTATAGATGAACCGGCATTATGACCTTGGTCTTGTCCGTGATCTTCCTCTCGATCTGGTGGGGATCGATATTGTAAGTATCCGGATCGATGTCCGCGTATACCGGCGTGGCTCCCAGTCGGGTGATCACCCCGGCGGTGGCGAAAAAGGTAAACCCGCTGGTTATGACCTCGTCGCCCGGACCTACTCCGCATGCCCTCATGGACAGGAGCAAAGCGTCTGTGCCGGAAGCGACCCCCACCGCGGATTTGGTTCCACAGTACTGAGCCACTTTTTCCTCAAACTCCTTTACCTCCGGCCCCATGATGAACTTGGTGTGAGACAGTACGCCAAAGACGGCCTGATCCAACTCCTCTTTTATGGAAGCGTATTGTCTTTTCAGATCCAAAAACGGAACGTTCATCTAATCCTCCTGAAGGTTTCAGTCATTCTTTCAAATGAAACAGCCAATCAGCTTCTTATCGGCCGCCCACCAGTGAGTGGCTGGGCGGACTACTGATTTTCCAGAAGCTGGGCCTCCGGCACGTCTCTCCACGGTTTGGCCGGCATGCCCAGGACGATCTTTTTGGGTGGAGTGTTTCTGGTGACCACCGCTCCGGCGGCCACCTGCGAGTCCTCGCCGATGATCTTCCCCGGAAGAATGGTGGCGTTAAGTCCGATCCTGCCGCCCTTTTTGACCGTTACCCCCTTGAAGTGCTTGAACCTCTCCTTGTCTCTGGCCATATAATTGTCGTTGCTGGTGGCCACGCAGGGGGCGATGAAGCAGTAATCCTCCAACTCCGAGTGGGCGGTTATGTAAACGTTGGTCTCCAGCTTGCAGTAGGCGCCTATCTTGCAGACGTTCTCTATGGCCACGCCTCTCCCCACGATGGTGAAGTCTCCCACCGTAACGTTTTCCCTGATGGTGGCCAGATCGGCCACCAGGATCTTCTCTCCCAGCACGGCGCCGGCGTATATCACCGCTGAGGTCCCGATCAGGCAATTGTTGCCGATCTTTGCCGGCGGCAGCTTCTGTTCCTTGGTGGTGGCAGATCTGGGAGATTTCATCAGCTGCTTGCCTATCACCGTGTTGTCGTCTATCCTGACGAAGTCTCCTATCTCGGTCCCGGCATGGACGGTGACGTTGTTCCCCACCATGCATCCTTTTCCGATCCGGACATCTCTTTCGATCACCGAATACCTGCCTACTTCGGTCCCCTCTCCTATCGTGGCAGACTTGTCAATGAAGTTCTCCATGTTTTTGACTCCTCTGGGGTTTTCGCTTGGGTTGTTCACCTGAGAGGCTTTACTCCAGTTTAACAGGAGAGCCGCCCGCCTTCAGAGACCTGTGGGCGGCATCCAGAACTTTAGATACCCTTAAGCCGTCCCTGCCGTCGCTGCGCGGGGCGTTGCGATTCTGCACGCAATCGATGAAATGCTGACATTCCGTCTTCAGAGGTTCGGTGCTGGGTATCTGCGGGATCAGGACGTCACCAAACCTCAGGCTCAGATACTCTCCGTAGGTGCTGTAATCTTGCTTTGTGTCCACCCCCTTGTCGTAGATCCAGATCTTCTCTGCAGAACGCGTGTCATCGAAGACCGCCATCTTCTTGTCTCCCACCACGGTCAGCCGTCTTTCTTTATGCGGATCCAGCCAGCTGACGTGAACGTGAGCCATGGTTCCGTCATCGAAGCGCATGTTCATGAAGACCACGTCCTCTATGCCTTTATCTCTCTGCAGGTAACACTCGCCGGTGGCGGTGACCGAGACCGGTGCTTCGCCCAGCAAGAACAGGATCATGGAGATGTCGTGGGGAGCAAAGCTCCACAGTGCATTCTCGATGTCCCTTACCATTCCCAGGTTGACTCTGGTGGAATAAAGGTAGTATATCTTGCCCAGCTCGCCGCCGTCGACGTACTCCTTCAACTTGAGGGTGGCGGCATGATATTCCATTATGTGCCCCACCATCAAGATTCTTTTCTTCTTCTCCGCAAGCTCTACCAGCTCCTCGCCCTGTTTTGTATCCAGTACCAGCGGTTTCTCCACAAACACGTCCTTGCCCGACAGCATGGCGGCCCTGCAAAGCTGATAGTGTGTGGCGGGGGGAGTGGCGATCACCACCGCATCCAGGTTGGGGTTCTCGATGATCTCCTTGTGATCGTTCGTAAACTCGACTCCCGGATAGCCGGGACGAAGTTTCTCCATCTGCTTTGGGTTCTCGTCGCAACAGGAAAGCAGTACGCAGCCAGGCAGGTTGGCGAAATTCCTCAGCAGGTTCTTCCCCCAAGCTCCGCAACCGATCAGACCGACTTTGATCATGTCTCACCTTTCCGCAAGTTGACCTAGGCCCGTTCCACAATATCGAATTCTATACGTTCTTCCGTCGGAAAAAAAGTTTTCTTTTCAGGTCCTCCGCGTCCTTTTTCCACGCGCCCAAGAGGAATTCCAGCTTTTCTATGGCCTCGGGGTTTCTCTCTTTCGACCTTCTGAAGTATTCCAGGCCGAAAACGAACGCGACGGACGCGAAAATGCTCAGGATGCCGGAGAGGGCGACCAGAAGCGCTCTTCTGGGCCTGGCCCTCCTCTCCGGGGGCACGGCCTTGTCCAGAACCTGAATGGTGGGTGTATCCTTGGTCTCCTGGATTTTGTATTGCTCATATTGCTGCGTCAGCAACTCGAATATGCTCTCTTGAACCCTCACCTCTCTTATTAACCGGGCCAAGTTCAGGCTCAGGCTGGGAACTTCGGCGAAAGGCACGTCCACCACAGTTTTACCGGTAGAGTCTTCGCTTTGATGCCCCGACTCCAGTATCTCCAGCTGTCTTCTGGTCTCCTCTATTTCGCTTCTTAAAGATCGGATCTGAGGGTGAGAGTGAGAGAGCGTCCTGCTCAGAACGTTTAACCTGATCTCGGATGAGACCATCTGGGCTTTCAGATCGGCAGCCTTTTCGATGGCCGCCTTCATCTGATCGTCCAGAAGGATGGTCTTGTTTTCCTCTTGGAACCATCTTAAGTTCTCCTCCGCCCGGGACAGCTCCTGTTGAGTTTGGGCCAACCTGTCCTCGATAAACATTCGGGCGCTTTTCGCCTGGGAGGAGCTTGTCTGGCGGTTGATTCGGTCGGATTCCTGAACGAACCCGTTGGCCACCCTGGCCGCTCTGAACCTGTCTTTATCCTCGTAGGAAAGGGATATCAGCCCCTCCTGAGTTACGCTTACAGAGGTGCGGGAGAAGAGTTCCCGCAGGGTCTTCTCCATGGAAGCGATCTTGTAAGCTTCCATTAGCTTCTCGTCCTTGATCACAGCCTCTCCCACCGCTCTCGATCTCAAGATGGCAGCAACTATGTCCGACGGCGTGGCCATGAAAGGCAAGGAGAGCGAAGTGGCGAATCCCGAGGCAGCGCCGCCCAGGGAGGATGCCAGTCCCAGGGTCATGGCCTCTCCACCCGGGGGGAGGATGGTGGTGGTGGCGCGATACCAATTGGGGAGCAAAAAGGAGATGATGGCAACTATCAGGCACACTGCCATCAGGTTCAGGAAGATGAACCTGCGGTAACTCACCAGCACCGTCAAGTAGCCGTAAATATCTGAGCTCTGGGATTCAGATTCTCTGTGCTCCATACTGCAGCCTCAGATCCGAAGGATCGGTTTTCTTCACTTGGTGGCCTGATCGATCACCAGGTAGATGGTGGCTATGTTCCCCAAAACCAACATGGTATCTTTAAAGAACTTCCAGTAATCCCTCTCTGGCTTCTCCGGCACCAAAATGGTGTCTCCCGGATCTATCTTACGACCTCTGGACGGCTTGGCCCTCTCTCCGGTTTGTCCTTTTATGATCAGGACCTTGCCTTTGCGCGCCTTCCAGGAGAAGCCGCCCGCCCGATCGATGTAATACTTGTAGTCTCTGTCTGGCTCATATGGCACCAACCCCGGGTTTATGACGCTGCCGGAAACGTTGATCACCATGCTCTTGGGCGGTATGTCGATCAGGTCCCCGTCCTTCAGCGTCACGTCATATGCCGCTAATTCCTCCAGGAACAGTTTTTCGAAGTCGCAGGCCACCCTGCCTTCCTTTTCCCGGGATCTCAGCCTGAAATAATCATATTCCGATTCGGTCATGTCGGCTACCGGGATCTTTTTCAGTCTGTCGAATTCGGGATCGACCACGTTGTAGGATCGGACCATCTCCGCTTCAGCCAGGGAGGCGTTGGGCGTAAAACCTCCGGCCCTGGCGACCACCTCCGACAGCTTGGTCTCATCTTCCGTAATGTTATACACTCCTGGATAGTATACTTCTCCCTGCACCGTTACCTGGTCTTTCTTGTGAAATCCGGGAATGGTCCGCACAAAGAGCCGATCGTCCGGTTTAAGGGGATGATTCTGTTCTGGATGGTTGCCCTCTACCAAGCTCTTCAGGTCGACCGGAATTGTGGCGGTGGTCAAATCGTCCGGATTGAACCGAACCAGCTCCGCCCGAAGAAGGTCCACGTCGGTGGTCAGGCCGTAGGCCAGGCGGATCAGATCCAGGAGGCTGTCATGGGGTGCGTATTCGAACTCGCCCCCGGATTTCACCGCCCCGTAGATTCCCACGGCATTTATGGTATCCTCTCTTTCCGGCACGAAGATGACGTCTCCACCCAGCACATAAGGATTCCTGCTTCGGTCGCCAATCCTTTCGAAACTGAAAACATCCGCGCTGGTGGTGTTGCCGTCCTGATGAGTTATGGTGATATTCCTGTGGGAGGCGTTCTGCAAGAACCCGTCGGCTTCTGCGATGACCTCGGATACCCTGGTATTGGCGAAAACGGAATAGACCCCGGGGGATTTCACGGCTCCGGACACGATGGCCTTGATTCTCCTCAAATTCAGCAAGGTCACGGTAACCTTAGCGTTTCTATAGGATCGGAGGACGGCCCGCTTGACGATGGCTTTGGCCTCTGCCAGACTCACCCCGCTGACCTGGATCCTGCCCACTCCTGGAATCAGAAGATTGCCCTCGGGTGTGACGGTGAGGCGATGATGGGTGCCGGTCTGTCCCCAGATGTCGATGGAGAGTTCGTCCCCGGTGCCCAGCAGGTATTCTGCGGGATCTATGCTTGTCTCCAAAACCTGCGCCTGCTCAGCCGCGGCGGGGACGGGGACGATAACCACCTGGGGGGTCTCCTCCTGGCCACCCGCCAGTCCACACCAGAGAACCAAGAGAAAAAACGCGGAAAACAATAGGGGGAATATTCCTGCTGCCCTTTTTCTCAACTTGTGCACTCCTATCCGGCAAATTTAAAAAAGCCGAGTTACTCGCGGCAAATACGCTCCTTCCAACTCGGCATGGTCTGGCGAAGACAGATTTCTCCAAACCCATAAGCAAAAATGCGTTCCCAAATCATATATTTGACTTGCTCCACCGCGCCGCAATTCAAGCTAAGGGCGAGGCCGAGTGTCTGAACTCAGGTCGACCATCTGTTTGACCGTG
>CAYFQZ010000192.1:0-2572 GCA_964345305.1 uncultured Ignavibacteria bacterium
CCCCTCAGGCCCATCTTGTTCTCTTTTTTTCCGATGGAGAAACCTTTCATTTCCTTTTCCAGGATGAAGGAGCTGATTCCCTTGTACCCCTTGCTTTTGTCCGTCACCGCAGTGATCACGAAGGTCTCACCCACGCTGGCGTTGGTGATGAAGCACTTGCTGCCGTTGACCACGTAGGAATCGCCGTCCAACACCGCAGTGGTCTTGGTGCCGGCTGCATCCGAGCCTGCGTCCGGTTCGGTCAGGCCGAACGAGCCCAGCTTCTTGCCGGAGGCTAAATCGGGAATGTACTTCTTCTTCTGCTCTTCATTGCCGAACAAATAGATGGGATAGACCCCTAACGAATTATGGGCGGCCACAGTAATGCCCGTGGAGCCGCAGACCCTGGAGACCTCCTCGACGGCAATGCTGTAGCTGAGGGTATCATATCCAGAGCCACCGTACTCCTCGGGCACCACCATACCCATAATCCCCATCTGGCCCAGCTTCTTCACGGTGTCCCAGGGGAACTCACCGGTTTCGTCCAGATTCCTGGCTCTGGGCTCGATTTCCTTTTCTGCAAACTCCCTTATCTTCCTCCGGAATTGTTCATGCTCCGTCGAAATCTTCATGTTGCTCTCCTGAGTTGGAGACCCTGTCCGCAGCCCTGGTGATCAGTCTTTCAGCAGGTCTCGGGAGATGACTATCCTCTGGGCTTCGGAGGTTCCCTCGTATATCTCGGTCACCCGGGCATCTCTGAAATACCTTTCCACGGGATACTCCTTCATGTACCCGTAACCGCCGTGGATTTGCACCGCTTCATTTGCCACATGGTTGGCTATCTCGGAGGCGAAAAGCTTGGCCATGGAAGCTTCTATGTTGCACTTTTTCCCCTGGCTCTTCAGGTGAGCCGCCCGATAAACCAAGAGTCTGGCCGCCTCGATCTGGGTTGCCATGTCCGCCAGCTTGAAGGCGATAGCCTGGAAATTGCATATAGGCTGGCCGAATTGGACTCTCTCCTTTGAGTACTTCAGGGCCTCTTCGAAAGCGGCCTGAGCAATCCCCACACACTGTGCGCCAACTCCGATTCTGCCGGAATTGAGAAGCGAAAGCGCCACTTTGAATCCCTTGTTCTCCTCGCCCAACAGGTTCTGCTTAGGGACCTTTGAATCGGCGAAAGACAGTTCTCTGGTATCCGATCCCTTGATTCCCATCTTCTTCTCTTTGGCACCTATGGAGAAACCAGGAGTTCCCTTCTCCACCAACAGGCAGGAGATCCCCTTGGACTTAAGCTCGGGATTGGTCAATACGAAGACCACGAAGATGTCGGCGATCCCTCCGTTGGTGACAAAGGTCTTGGTTCCATTGAGAAGGTAATGGTCCCCCTGTAGAACGGCAGAGGTTCTGAGGCTTCCTGCATCGGTGCCGGAGCCGGGCTCGGTCAGCGAATATGCTCCGATCTTTTCTCCGCGTGCCAGCGCGGGAAGATACTTTTTCTTCTGATCCTCAGTCCCGAACTTCAGAATGGCGTCGCAGACTAAAGAGTTGTGTACCGAAAGCCCGATCTCTAGCGCAGCACAGGCCTTGGAAAATTCCTCCATGGCACAGATGTCGCTGACGAAATCCAGATTGGATCCGCCGTACTCTTCGGGAAGGAGCATGCCCATGTATCCCAGACTCGCCAGTTCTTTGTAGATCTCTTGTGGAATCTCCTCGTTCTGGTCGAACTCCTCGGCCTTGGGAAGAAGACTATTCTTGGCTAAATCGGCGGCGGCTTCCTTCACCATTCTTTGTTCTTCGGTCAGTTCAAAATCCATAATCAGCTCCTTGGATTCGGTTGCGATTCAGATTGAAGGTATATCGAAACCTTCATCCCTTAAGAGAGGGGCGAATTCAGAACCACTCAGATTTGGTGTCGCGCTGGCGGGAGATTCTCCTCTCCGCCAGCACGATCCGAATTGAAGTCGTCTTTGTCCTATAGTAGATAGGATGCGAATGATGGAAGGCCCGAACCAGGGTCGGTTAGCTTGCCCTCCCGAATATCATGCAGGTTACGGTTCGATCGTTGCCACCCATGCTGGTGAGCATACCGTAAGGTCGGTCGGAGCTGATCTTCACCTGGCAGTCCCCTGCCTTACCGGTGAGTTGATGCAGGATGTCCACCGCCTGCCTCACTCCGGTTCCTCCGGTGTAGTGACCGAACCCCACCAGTCCGCCGGTGGCATTGGTGGGCATCTCGCCGTCTCTGGCTGTCTTCCCGTCGGCCACGAAGCTGGCGGCCTCGCCATAGCACACCACTCCAGCCGCCTCCAGGTGAAGGAGTCCGCCGATGGTAAAGCAGTCGTGCACCTCCAGAAGGCCGAGGTCCTTCGGCCCGATACCTGCCATCTCGTATGCCTTCTGCACCGCGCTCTGGCTGGTTGTCAGCTTGGTCAGATCTTCCGGCTTTTTGGATAGGTTGGCCTGTGACTGGCCCCACCCCACTATCTCGACGGCATCCTTCTTGTCGATCCCGATCTTCTTCAATCCTTCTTCAGACGCAAAGATCAAAGCTGAGGCGCCATCTGAGACCTTGGAGCAATCAAAGACGTTT
>CAYFQZ010000193.1:0-12194 GCA_964345305.1 uncultured Ignavibacteria bacterium
GGCGTTCAGAACAAGCGTCTTGGGCGAAGACATGTTGTCCAGAAGCTCGAATTTGGCCCGTGCGATCTCATCCACGCTGCGCATGGACTCCAGGTGAGCCGGCCCGATGTTGGTGATCACTCCGATACCGGGATTGGCCACCCGGGTGAGAAGACCAATCTCCCCGGCCTCACTCATCCCCAACTCCAGTACCAGGGCCTGCGAGCGGGAATTCAGTCGGAACAGGCTGAGCGGGACGCCGATCAGATTGTTGTAGCTCTTGGGCGACCTGACCACCTTGTATTTGGACGAGAGCACGTCCGCTATCATCTCCTTGGAGGTGGTCTTTCCGTTTGTTCCTGTCACCGCCACCGTGGGAATATCGAACTTCCGTCTGTGCCAGCAGGCCAGGTTCCTCAGAGCCACCTTGGTGTCATCCACCATGATAACGGCAGCCTTCTGAAAGATGTCTCGACTTACTGCTTTGCTTTTTTCCTTGGCTATGACAGCCGCGCGCGCCCCTTTACTGAAGGCTTCTCCCACGAATCGATGGCCATCAAACTTGTCCCCGGGAATGGCGACGAAGACATTTCCTCCGCCCACATGCCTGGAGTCGATGCTAATCCCCTCCATCCGCATATCCCCACCACAGGGTCCGGAAAGGATCTCTCCTTTGACCGCGTTTACCAATTCCTCTAATGTTATCTCGAACACCGGATCAGAGCTTCTCCAGTAAACTGCCCTTTGTGTATCGGTTTTGTTCCGTCGCATGGACGTATCACCAGGATTCCAGGCTACTCTTGGCTGCCGCTGGACTTCATTGTGAACGCGTCCCCCCCTCGGCCGACTGGGAGTCGGGTACGGTCGAAGCGTTTAAGAGTTCCAGAACGGTCTCCTTATCCGAGAAGTGCACTTTTTTGTCGACGATCTACTGATAATCTTCATGTCTCTTTCGTGCCAGAACCAGGGCATCACCGGCCTTGGCGATTTGCAGGGCTTTTCTGATGCCCTCTTTTCTATCGATTATGATTTCCACTTTGGCTTTGTTTTCGACGCCATGGAGGATCTGCTGTACGATGGCTTGGGGATCCTCCGAACGGGGATTGTCCTCGGTGAGAATCACCAGATCCGCCAGCCCGCCCGCCACCTTTCCCATCAAGGGCCTTTTTCCCTGGTCCCGGTCTCCCCCGCATCCGAAGAGGAAGAGCAGCCGCCCTTTGGTCAGCTTCCGCGCGGTCTTCAGAAGCCTTTCAAAGGCATGAGGCGTATGTGCATAGTCGATCCAGATGCTGAAATCCTGACCCGCCTGAATCCTTTCCATTCGTCCGGGGACACCTTCGACTGCTTCCAGGCCGGATTTTACCGTGTGGCGATCTATCCCCAGGGCAAACCCGGTGGCCACGCCGGCCAGAGCGTTGTATATGTTTGATTCTCCGATGAGTTTGAAGTCCAGCTTCAACTCTCCGGACGGTGTAGCCATGTCTATGATTGACTTCTCCGACGTGCATATGAAGCTGGTGGTGAAAAAGTCCGCGTTGGGGTCGTTCAGCGAATAGGTCAGGCACCTGGTTTCGGTTTGCCCGGAAAAATACCGCCAGCTGGGGTCGTCCATGTTGACCACGGCGCAGCTGTCTTCCTTGAGCTTCCTGAATAGCAGAGCCTTGGCATTTCGATAGGCCTCCATGGTTTTGTGGAAATCCAGATGTTCGTGATTCAAGTTGGTGAAGACTGCCACGTCGAACAGAGTGCCGTCCACCCGGTGCAAGGCCAAGGCATGTGAAGAAACCTCCATTACCGCTGCGGAGATTCCCTCCCGATGCATCCGCCACAACATTCGCTGCAGATCCAGCGACTCCGGCGTGGTATTCACAGCTTTGGTCTTCTGCCGGTCCATCCAGTAGGCGATGGTGCCGATCAAGCCGACCTTATCATGGCGCTGCTGAAGGATGGATCTGACCAGGTAGGAGACGGTGGTTTTTCCGTTGGTGCCGGTGATGCCCACCAGGCTGAGTTTGCCGGAGGGAGACCCGTAAAACTGGTTCGACAGAAGCGCCAGAGCCTCACGGGCATCAGGTACTATAACCTTGGCTCGGCTTCGGTAATCGCCGTCATTTTCCACCACCAGGGCCACGGCGCCGTTCTTGACCGCGGAGTGAACGTATTGGTGTCCGTCGACCGAGAACCCTTTTATGGCCACGAAGAGGTCGCCCAACTGGACCCGTCGGGAATCATATTCGATCTTCTTGATCTTCAGATCCAGATCCCCGAAGGCTTCCTTGGACGGAAGTGCGTTTAAAAGCTTCTTCAGTGTGGGTGCATTCCTTTTGTTCATGTTTCCGCCAGCTTGTGAGGATTGACGCTTTATCCGACGAACTCCTCGATCCTTTGTCTTTCTCAACAGATGTGCCCTTTCAGTGCCTTATGACCGGAGGGTTTCACCTCGGTTCACATTCCAGGAGGCAGTCCGTATCCGGTCTCACCGGCGTGTTCGGTTGCGGAATCTGCCTCACCACTATTCCGCTTCCCTTAAGCTTCAAAGGCAAATCATATGAGGCGAAGACCTTCACCGCCTCTCTTACCGTCATCCCCCGGACATCCGGGACCAGGACGTTGCCGTCCGAATCTTGGTCCCTGAAAAGGTCAAAAGTGAGAGGCTCGGGCCGTGGAGGATTCTTCGCCACCCAATCACCTTCCTCCCGTTCCATCCCGGTCGACAGCATGCCCTCGGCCGTGCAGGTGAGAATGGACTCGGCGGAGAGCGAGACTATCCGCTCCGTGGCATTCTTGAAAACGGGTGCCGCCGTCTGTCCCCCCAGGTGTTCTTTCTTCGGGTTGTCCAGGGTGATCAGCCCCACCATCCGCGGATCCTCGGCGGGGAAGAAGCCAATAAAGGAAGCAATGTAATTGCCCTTCAGGTACCCTTTCCCATTCGGATTTGCCTTCTGGGCGGTGCCCGTCTTTCCGCCAACGGTCAGTCCCTCCATTTTTGCCATCTGTCCGCTGCCGGAAGAGACCACGCCTTTCATGAAATCCACCAAGAGGTGCGCCGTTTGCTCGCTGACCACTCTTCTCACCGGCGTGGCTGGGGTCGATTGCAGAATCTTTCCCTTCTGATCCAAAATTGCTTTGACCACGAAAGGCTTCATCAGAATCCCGTCGTTGGCTATTGCCGAGTAGGCGCACACCAGCTGCAGTGCGGTGAGCGAAATCCCCTGTCCAAAACCGATGCAGGCTAAAACCAGATCAGGCCATCGCCTGGGAGATGGGATAAAACCTCTGGCCTCGCCGGGCATATCTATTCCCGTCTTCTCGCCCAGGCCGAAGTTTCGGGCATACCGATACAATCTGTCTTTGCCCAGCATCGCGGCTATTTTCGCCAGGACGATGTTGGAGGAGTGCACGATCCCCTCTTTAAAGCTCAGCCACTTGTATGATTTGACGTCGTGGATGGTTCTTCTGCCGATTTTGAATTCACCCTCTTCCGCGAATATACTGTCCTCCGGCCCCAGGATCCCCTCCTCCAGGGCGGCGGCTGCGGTGATGATCTTGAAAGTGGAACCCGGCTCGAAATTGTCGCTTAAGGTCCTGTTTTTCACCGGCAGCCCATCGTCCTTTCCGCAGTAGGCCATGGCCAGAATCTCGCCCGTCCTCGGGTCCATGAACACGGCGCTGCCGCCGTCGGCCTGGGTCAGCTCGATTCCTTTCTCCAATTCCTGTTCCACGATGCTCTGCAGGTCAATATCGATGGTCAGCACCAGGCTCTTACCGTCCTCCGGCTCCAGCAGCGGATATTCCGCCACCCGATAGGAGTTTCTGTGTCCGTCACGCTGGAAGACGGCCTCTCCGTCCCTGCCCCGCAACTGGACATCATACTGAAACTCTACTCCGGCCAGCCCCCGGTTGTCGATGTTGGTGAAGCCCAGCACCTCACGGGCCAGGTCGCCGTGCGGGTAGCATCTTTTGGTTTCCTCGATTGACCAGACCCCTTCCAGCTTTCTTTTCTTGAGCTTCTGGCTTTCCTTTTTCTCCGCCTTCCTCTTAAGCCAGACGAAATTCCTGCGTTTGCCCAGATCCCTTTTCAGTTGACGGTAGCCGGAACCGGTCGAGCTAAACGCCCTGGCCAGCTGGTCTGCGCTCTTCACGCTCTCAGGGATGGCGAAGAAGGACTCCACCGGCAGATTGACGGCCAGTTCCCTTCCTCCGCGATCATAGATCTTTCCCCTCTTCGCTTCCAGCTTGATGTGCCGTTTGTGCTGTCGGCAGGAAATCTTCTTGTATTCCGCCCCTTTAAGGACCTGAATGAAGAATAGACGGGAGAATATCAGAACCCAGACCAGGCTCCCCAAGGCAAAGATGGTAATCGACCTTCTGGTGGAAATCCTGCCACGGTTGATCCGAAGCCGGCCTCCGGTACTCCGGCGGCCAGCCCTCTTGGGTTTTTTCCTACGGTTCACGCTTGATCTCTCCGGCTACGGCTTCATCTCCGGGAAGCAGTCTGCCGTGAAGCGTCTTCAGCTTGGCCCAGATGTTTCCGGTGATGCCCCGCGTTTCCAGGTAGACCGAATCGGAAGACTCACCAATCCACCCTATGCCATCCGGAGACGGATACGCCAATCCCATCCGCTCCGCCTTCCTTTCGATTCTCTCGATGGAGCTGAGCCTGGTGACCTCAATCTGAAGATACTTGCGGACATCCTGCTTCCTCTTGATCTGAACCTTCAGCTCCTTGCTGCTGGTGGCCAGAGCCACCACGGTGATCCTCTGCCAGACGTACAGGGAAGACAGGGAAACCACCGCCAGAAAGATGAGAAGGTAATTAAGCTTGAAGCCTCCTTCTCTCTTGGCAGTCGGTCGCCTTCTTCTGTTCTTATTCCCTTTCAAACCAGCTTCTCCTGCCGCGCCCGGCCTTCTGACGAATTCAGTTTCTCCGCTACCCACAGCTTGGCACTTCTGGACTGCGGATTCTCTTCCTCTTCCTCCGGCGAGGGGCCGGTCGGTCTGGCGCCAACCATCCTCAGCCTGGCTTTGGCCTCACACGAACACACCGGAAGCTCAGGAGGACAGATGCACCCTCTGATCTCCCGCCTGAACCTGTCTCTGATCAGCCTGTGCTCAAGAGAATGATAGGAGATAACAGCCAGCCTCCCTCCGGGTGCCAGGTTTCGTATGGCCTGATCAAGCCCCTGTTTCAGCTCGGCCAGCTCATCGTTCACCTCTATCCGGATGGCCTGAAATACGCGAGCCAGAGACTTTATCCGGTACCTGGGGTTCACCACCGATTCCACGACGTACCTGAGCTGCTGCGTGGTCAGGATGGGTGCCTTCCGTCTGCGACTCACCACCGCTCCGGCTATCTTTTTGGCCAGCCTCTCCTGGCCGAATTTTCGCAACACACTTGCCAGATCTGTCAGAGAATAGTTGTTCACCACGTCAACGGCGTTTCTGGGTTGGGATCGATCCATTCGCATGTCCAGGGGTCCATCCAATTGAAAGCTGAAGCCTCTTTCTCTGTCCTCCAAATGGAGCGCGCACAAGCCTAGGTCAAAGAGAAATCCTGAAACCGCCTTTATGTTCAGAGCGGAAAGGAACTCGCCGATCTGGCTGAAACGAAGATGCGCAAATCGGATTCTATCCCGGTGCGGTGTCAGACGCCTTTTGGCGATTCTCAGAGCATCTTCGTCTCTGTCCGTGCAGATCAGCTCTCCTTTGGGTTTCAACTTCTCGATGAGAGTTTCCGCGTGTCCGCCCGTCCCCACCGTAGCGTCGAAGACGATCTCGGACTCCTCGGTTAAGAGATGATCCAAGACCTCCTTTACCAGAACTGGCTTATGCGTGCCCATTAAGTGTCAGCCACTCGTTAATTGCCCGACTGCCGAATCAGAATGAGTCGAACCGCTCCTGCCCTGACTTTTCGATTGTGGCAATGGTGCCTAATCCGTATGACGCTCCGAGACGATCCTGTGCGACGGTTCGGCGGGTTTTCAGTTGTCAGAGAGACGGGTCACTGCCCTTTCAGGGGAATGCCATGCTTGACCAGACCTCAATAACCACCTGAAATCTTGTATCACTAAATCCGGTGAGAAACCCGAGAGGAAGAGACAGACTCTCTCTTGAGCTGAACCTTACGACCCGAATATCTTTTCCGCCGCTTCCTCGTAAGTCTGCTTATACTGATCCCTGTACTTCCGATATACCTCTGGGGACCACAGTTCAATTCGCGAAAGAATCCCCAGGATCAAAACCTCTTTCTTGATCTGGGCAAGATCCAGAAGCCGTTCCGGAATCGTGAGCCTGCCTGCCCGATCGATCCTCACGTCTTCTGACTCCGGAACAAACACCCTCTCCAAGAACCGGTGTTCCCCCAGATCGACCTTGAGATTTCGCAGCTTATCCTCCTGCCTGGTCCACTCGTCGGCGGGATAGAGAAAGACGCACCCGTCGTATCCCGGCCCGATGACAAAGTGATCATCCGACGAGGGAGGCACGGCTTCTCTCAGTTTCTTGGGGAGTTTTACCCTGCGTTTGGTGTCGATAGTGGAGGTGTATGTGCCCTTGAAGGAGGTCATCGAATCTCAGTCCCTCAAACGTTTCAACGCAAGTCGTATGAAGCCCAAAAGAGAGGAGAGCGAAACAGCCGCAGTGGTAAGAAAAACAGACTATCCAATTCTTATGGTAAAAGCACCCTCCCTCCTTGTGCTTCCAATCTCTAACTTAAAAGCCTGCTTCGGAAAACATCATCAAACCATAAATCCGTCTCAACCGAACGATCTCAACTCGCTTCTATGTAAAGGCTTATCAGAAATGTCAGCCAACCTGTTGCCCTATTTTGCCCACTATCGACCAAAACCGCCCACTTTCCGCCTCCATGATACACAGCGCTGCGTTCCTTGTCAAGGAAAAAATTGGTTTTTTCCAATTATTTTTGCGAGCTGGTGGCGGTGTCGCAGCTAGACCACAATGTATTGGGTCTGTCCCATACTGGCAGTCGCCGAAGCTGACCGCGCTTCGGCTTCGCAAGCATGGAGATGAAGCAGACACAGCATAACTTGTTGGTAAGAACTCTACTTGGCCGCGGGTAGCGCGGGTCTGAAAAATCTTCTCTGCCCGGCACGTATGTTGCAAAATCGGGCTCCGTGAGTTTCGTCTCTCGGGAGATTCGTAGAAAGGGGGCAGAGATGGGCAGACAGTTGACGCGGCCTTTATTCTTACCGATACTCCTGTGGGTAGCGTTCACCGGGTTAGCCTTTTCCCACGCGGCGCTTGCTCAGGTTCGTCATCAAGCCCTTTTCTCGAAGACAGATCTGGTCGTAACTCAACAGCGAGGATTTGACGTTCTCAGCATGGAGGGGTGTCTCAAGACATCGGATCCCGGTCATCCCGGCCTCCCGGCAAAGTTCGTCCGTCTCGCGCTTCCCAGCGGCACCAGAGCCGCAAGGGTCTCCGTCTCAAATGCCTCCAGCGTAAGCATACCGGGAAGTTTCCTGGTCCATCCAAGTCAGCCAGATAATAAAACCGACGGTTCCTCACCAGAAGGGTGGGTGGAGCCGGATCGGATCGTATACAATTCGGATTCGCCCTGCCCGGCTGAGATGGTGAAGATAGTCAGCCAGGGAAATCTGGGAGGTGTCGGTCTTATCACGCTGGAGCTTTCGCCCCTGCAATACCGGCCCAAATCGAGGAAGCTCTTGCTGTATACCCAGCTGGAGATAAAAGTGGAGCTGGAGCCCTCCGCGACGGTTTCACCTTCTTCCCGTTTACTGAGAAATCCAGAGAGAGGGCGCCGCCTGTACCAGAATATCATAAGCAGTTTGGCTGATAACGCCCAGGATATACCGAGTTTCACGGGCGGGGAGTCTCCGCCCATGCCTGCCGCAAACGGTGGGGACGGTGAGCCCTGTAACGAATATCTGGTGGTGACCACCTCGGCGCTGAAGCCGGCATTCCAGCCCCTGGTCGAGTGGAAGACCAAAAAGGGAACCAAAGCATCCATAGCTTGTCTGGACAGCATCTTAGCCAACTACTCCGGCAGAGACGATGCAGAGAAGCTCAGGAGTTTCCTCGTACAGGCTTATCAGAACGGCACAATCTGGGTGCTTCTGGGAGGGGACGAGGACGTGGTACCCATAAGGTACGCCTACCCCACCAATACCTCTTCCGTCCCGTCCAACTCCAACCAGCAGATATGCGATCTATACTTCTCCGACGTGGACGGAGAATGGGATTTGGACAACGACGGAGTATGGGGAGAGCCACAGCATGATAGTCCGGATATCTATCCAGACCTCTTCGTCGGAAGGGTTCCCGCCAGTAATGCCGCAGAAGCGGAGGCCTTCGTCGCAAAACTGCTCTACTACGAGAGGAATCCGGGAGGCGGGGGGAGCGAGTATTTGACCCGGGTCCTGTGGGCCTGTTCGGACCAGATGAGGGACTTCGACGGAGGAACCGGACAACACAATCTCCTTTCTCCGTCCTTACCTGCCAACTTCTATCAGGATCTGACGACGCTGATAGAGTCGCCCACAGGAGACGCGGAGAATCCGGTAAGCCCGGAGGGGCAAACCTGTGTGGACGTGATGAATCAAGGTTGGGGCATAATGGGAGTGCTGGCGCACGGGAAGTCCAGCGGATTTGTGGCCAAGTCGAACCTGACCAATGGCACACCGAAATCCTGGGTCTTGACTTTGCCCGGAGCGAACGACGGGCACGGACACATGCCCGATCTGGCAAACCAGCACCAGTACGGAATAGCATATTCCATATCCTGCAGCCAGAGTGCCATAGACGTGGACAAGTATCCTTTTCTTGGCGGTGAGCCGTGCGTGGGTGAGTTCTATCCCTTAGCTGAACAAAAGGGCGGGGTGGCATTCCTGGGGTACTCCAGGTGGGGCTGGGTAAGTGTGTCGTATAAACTCTTTGAGCAATTCCTGCTCTATCTTTTCGATGACAGCCTGGGGCATCATCTGGGCGTGGCAGAAGCTCTCTCCCGCTGCGCCTATCCCGGCTATCGAGACATCGACTACGGTCACAATCTGTCCGGAGATCCAGAGATGCCGGTCTGGACCGAGCCCCCGTCTGAGTTGATGGTGATCCATCCGGAGGAGGTCCCCATGGGGGAAAACACCATTCATCTGTCAGTCTCCTCCCAGCGCGGGGGGATCGAAGGTGCTCAGGTCTGCCTGACCTTGAGAGGCCAGACCGTTTTCTTGGGCCAGACTGCGGAGGATGGGAATATATCATGTCCCGTAAACCTGGACGATCTGGGAGAGATGACTCTGATCGTATCCAAGTCCAACTTCATCCCCTACGAGGATTCCATCACCGTTTCGCTGGCGGCGGACGTGGAGGACGATGAAACTGAAAAGACAGTAGCGTCTTTTGAGCTCTGCCAGAACCATCCCAATCCTTTCAACCCGGTCACCGACATCCGCTTTTCGGTTCCCGGCGGGGGAACGCCTGTTCCCACCAGCTTGAGGATATACAACGTCCTGGGGCAGAAAGTGAGAACGCTGGTGGACGAACCGAAGAAAGGTGGCAACCATCAGGTGGTCTGGGACGGCAAAGACGACAATAGCAACGAGGTCTCCAGCGGAATATATTTCTACAGCCTGCAGGCAGGGGAGTATCGGGAGACCAAGAAGATGATTCTGATGAAATAGAGTCCGCCCAACAAAACACACAATTCGAAGCCCTCCCGGCTTCTCCCGAGTGGCGCTGAAGACGAGGACGCCAGCCTCGTCGCGTGGGAAGAAGAAGCAGTCGGCCGGGAGCTCGCCCCTACTTGCATTCACCTAAGCTGTCCGTTCAGACTTGTCGATCGAGTCGGCGCCGAGATTGTCAGTCGAGCAAAGACGGTCCGCCTTTTCCTGGTGGCAGGCTGAGATTGTCCTTGACAAGAGAGAGGTAGCCAGTATTTTTATGCTTGAGCGAAATCCCGCTTGCGTTTCATACGTCTGAGTACGTATGAATCTGGGATCAGGCCGAGATGGGGGTGTAGCTCAGTCGGTAGAGCATCTGCCTTTTAAGCAGGTGGTCGGCGGTTCGATTCCGCCCACCCTCACCATATTCCGTGAACAATACCCCCCGAAATGCCGTAGTAAAAATTGAGTTTTTAGTTTGAGAGGTGCGTCGCATGATCAGACTTTTCAGTCTGGAAGGTAAAAAGCTGTATGACTGGACCCTCAAGCAGGGCAAGTACACCGTTGGGCGCAGCTCGGAGTGCGATCTGGTCATCAACGACAGCACCGTGTCTCGAACGCATGCCCAAGTCGAGATCGTTGACCAGCAGACCATCAATCTGACAGACCTGGAGAGCCACAACGGCACCACGGTCAACGGATACGCTATCGCGGATACGACCAAGTTGCAGTCCGATGACATCATCTCCTTTGGCCGGGTGCAGTTCAAGATCACTCCCAGCGTCACTCAGACGACTACAGCCAGTTCCTTCAGCCTGGGCGATTCCGAACAGGATCTGGCCAATGCCACCGTGCTGCCCATAAAGGAAGCGCTGCGTCCCCTGCCGGCGAAGGCGATAGACAATCCCCAGGTGTTTCAGGCCATCTCCGAGATGGGCAGGATGCTGATTCTGCCCGGTTCCGGTGAGGCCATGTTCGATAAGGCCTTGGAGTTGCTGCAGGATGCCATTCCGACCGAACGGGTCGCGGTGCTGCTGTCTGGGCGGGGAAGCGAGGAGTTGTCTCTTGCTGCGAGCCGCACCTCCGGGAGACGAACACTGGGCTCATTCACCATTTCGCGCACAATTGTGCGGGAGCTTCTCAATCAAAAGAACGCCATTCTGATCTCTGATCCGCGAGCCGATTCGCGGTTCGCCCAGCAGCAGTCTATCGTGGGCTCGGGCATAAGATCGGCAATGGCGGTTCCCCTGTTCGACCAGGACAAGGTTCTGGGAATCCTGTATGCGGACACCACCAATCCCCTGCATCGCTACACCGAGGATTTCCTGAGGGTGACCGCCACCTTTGGAAACATCCTCGCCGCCAAGATCACCAATCAGAATCTCCTCAAGGAGCGGCAGGCTAAGGAAGTTCTGGAGGCCGAGTTGAAGGTCGCCTCTCAGATCCAAAATCAGCTTCTGCCAACCAGTCTGATTGACGTTGAGGGATACGGTTTGAGCGCATTTCAGGCTCAGTGCAAAGCGGTCGGAGGGGACCTATATGACGTGGCTGAGGTCGGGGACGGCCGCGTGCTTCTCTTGTTGGCCGACGTTTCCGGCAAGGGAATGGGTGCGGCCCTTCTGATGTCGAATGTGCTGGCTGCTTTCCGCATCCTTTACTGTGCCCAGGATTTCAACCTGGCCGAAGTCACCTCACGAGTCTCCCGCCAGCTTGTCAAATCAAGCCGTCCAGAGGATTTCGCCACTTTGTTCATATGCGAGCTCTGTCCCAGAACCCACACCCTGCGCTATGTCAACGCCGGACACAATCCTCCGGTCGTGATCAGGAGAGGTGGCAAGGTGGAAGAACTCCAACCCTCCGGAATTCCCATCGGCGCGTTCGATCTGTACGGCTGGAAGGAGGAAACGCTCAAGTTCGGGGTGGGGGATTTTCTTTTTATGTTTACCGACGGCGTTTCCGAGGCCACCAACAGCAAGGGTGAGATGTACGAAGACCAAAGGCTGAAGCGATTCCTTCTCGATTCCCAAAGACAGTCTCCCGACGAATTGACTGAGTCGGTGCTGGACGAGATCCGGAGTTTCATGGGGGGCGCCCCTCAAAGCGACGATATCACTATCCTGATTCTCCGCCGGGAACGCTAGCCAACAAACTCCTTGATTTTTGACCGAATGCCTCTATCTTGGGGTGAAGGCTCTTCTGGACTTGGATTGGGCCTTAACGCTAGGAGTACTCATGCCTTCTGAGCTGGCAGAGAAAGATTCCAGATGGATATGGAAAACTCGGCTCACTATTTCGGAACACCGCCTGGAGGGATCCGCAGTACTCCTGTTTTGTCGCGGTTTTCTATGCACTGCTTGGTGACAAGACGGCTGCCCTGGACTGGCTGGAGAATGCGGTAAATCGAGGTTTCATCAATTACCCGCTTCTGGCCAGACACGATCCCTTTCTGGGCGAGCTTCGCAAGGAGAAACGGTTCAAAGACCTGATCAAGACAGTCAGACGTCAATGGAATCATTTTGAGGTTTGAAGATGGTGGGCACAACCATATCACATTACAAGATACTGGAAAAGCTTGGCGAA
>CAYFQZ010000194.1:0-4094 GCA_964345305.1 uncultured Ignavibacteria bacterium
TGGCAGAGAGGTGATCCTCATAGAAGGCCCGGAAGGAATGTACTTCGGCAATCCACGCTTCTCTCCCGACGGGGGGATGATTGCTCTGTCAGTCTGGCAGCGCGGCGGGCTCAGGGACATATGGATCTATCGAATTGACGGAGAGAGCTTTTCACCTGTCGCAGAAGACCCTGCCTGGGACATTACCCCATGCTGGTCGCCGGATGGGAGGTTCATCCTGTTTTCCTCAGACAGGACCGGCGTCTATAATCTCTTTGCATATCGAGTTGAAGACGGCACCCTTTTCCAGCTGACAAATGTTCTCGGTGGTGCTTTTTGCCCTGGTATCTCGCATGATGGACTAGAATTAGCATTCGTGGGATATTCCTCAAGCGGATTCGATGTTTACACCATGCAGATGCCTGATATCGAGAACCTGTCGCCCGTTGGCACAGATGAGAGTGAAACTCAGAACCGAGAGCTTTTCGTCTATGGATATGATGACCCTCCCACGACCGCCCTTGACGATACGACAGTGGCGCGGGACACACTTACGGCAATTATATCCAGGAAATACACTCCGCTTGGCACCCTGCTTAAGCCGATTCGCTTTCCGTTTCTCACGGTTGACGATACCAGCCTCGTTCTGGGAGTTTACCTTCTGGGCAAGGACGTTTTGAACCAACATTTTTATAGTCTGCTCGCTGCTTATAGTGCGGGACACAACCGTCCGGCGTTTGACATAGAATACTTGAATGCGCAAGCTTATCCGAATTTTCTCCTTCACGCTGAGGATTTTATATCCCCCCGGAGCATGCCCGACACTCTAATCACTGATGAGGAAGATTGGTACTGGGAACGAGTCCAAAACTATTTCCTCGAGGTTGAAGTTCCGATTCGGAAAATAGACCGTGCACTTTCTTTCGGTGCCGGCCTGGGCTTCAGAAGATACTCTGAGGCGCAGGCGGACGATCCTTTGGAGCAGAATCCCTTTTTCGAAGGAGAATTGGGCTATCTGTCTTTTGGCATCAGATACTCCGACGTCCAGGGATACCCTCGCTCCATAAGTTTTGAGGAAGGGGTCTCAGTCGAAGTTGGGCTGCAGAGCTATACTCGGAAGCTTTCAAGTGATCTGTCATTTCGCCTGGCCCAATTGTCCATAGACAAATACCTTCGCGTGCCAGGCACAAGGCATCATGTCCTTTACACCCGACTGCTGGCAGAGGTAACCAATCTCCAAGACCTGGACAGCGATATCGATCTTTTGTCTAAGTCCTTCAGAGGTTTTAAAGAGACAAACTGGCGCAAGAAGACGTATGGAGGCTCGATAGAATATCGTCTTCCTCTGCTCGATATCCAGCGAGGCCATGCCACCTGGCCAATCTATCTTCGGCAACTTCACTGTTCCCTTTTTACCGACTACTGGCGCTATTTTGATAAGACCAAGGTCAGAAAGGAGCTGGCAGCCTCCGGGATGGAGTTGTCTTTGGACTTAGGTGTGATCTATCGCATCCCTTTGTCGCTAACTTTCGGTTATGCTCAACCCTGGAAAGGAGAAAAAGACACCTTCAGTGCTGGAGCATATTGGAGAGTCAACCTTGGCTTGGGAATAGAAGCAGAATCACGCACTGACGTGAGCTTTGGCAAGCTGCCATCTGGCAGGGAGCTCTAGGATGATCTTTGTGAAGGCAATCATACAGGGAAATGATCCTTTGGTCGGGCCGAGGATTCGCGATACGGTGGAGCGAAAGAAGTTCGGAACATACCGCCAAACGCAAAGGTATCTTGATAGGCCTCAGGCCATCTTCATCGGCTTTTTTCAATTAACCCTAAAGCTGGGGCAACAAAATGAACCGCGGTGATCTCCTTCGATACTGCTTTCCCGCCATTGTGCTGGTCGTTTTTCTCTTTCTCTTTGGAGCAGGATCGCTGACTGCCGGTGATGCGGCGTACGAGATTGCCAACGGTCTCTTTGACACAGGAAATTACGAGGAAGCCATCACCGAATACAAGCGGTTCATCTGTTTTAATCCGGATCATGAAATGTGCAGTGATGCTTACTTTCGAATAGGACTGGCCTACCGGAACCAGGAGAGATGGTGGGAAGCCGTTGATGCGATGAGGAAGGCTATGGCAATCACCGCCGACGACAGTCTCAGAGATGAAAGAAGAATATCCACTGCCATCATCCTGATTGCCAGCGGCGATTATAGCGCAGCCGAATTTGAGCTGCTCCGGGTTGCTCATTTCTCCGACAACTCTTTTTTGAAGAAAAAGGCGTTTTTCTTTCTTGGCGTGCGTTACTTATATGCCTTCAGGTGGGAAGAATCAAGAAAAGCATTCGAACATTATTTCTCAGACTCCTTATCCCCTGAAGCTGACGAACTAGATTCTCTCTTTTCCCTTTCAACGGGTCTTGTATACAAGTCACCCGGAGTGGCAAAATGGCTTTCCACATTCCTTCCTGGCTCGGGGCAGATTTACTGCGGTGAATGGCGGAGCGGAATCAACGCTTTAGCCATAAACTCCCTGACTGCTTACCTCCTGATTGATGCCCTCTTAGACCACCGGCTTCAAGATGTCATCATCGGTCATGTTACTCTTTTCGACCGCTATTATCGCGGTAACAGATCCAACGCCGAAAAGGCGGCTAGTTCGCGCAATGAACGTCTGAGGAGAGCATTTGCCAAAGACATTTTGGGTCGCTTGCAGCAAATGGAATCTGTGCCGAAGTGACTGCAGTGAAGGTGACTTCATCCAGCGCAAAGTCTCGTCAGGGTATGCATCCCTTTCCCGTTTGAATTCCTCTGAAAGGTAACCAACCAGCCCAGATATGAGCTCAGCCGATCCTGGAGCTAAACGACACAGGTCAACCACAGTGGCGCTGGACCTTTTTGTGCGTTGATCGAGAGGCAGGCTGGCACTGTTTCACCCGCACACAAGGAGATCTGCAAAAAGTTCTCGGTAAGGAAGCATCCATTCCTCTACTGCCGAAAATATGAACAGGTCAACCGGAGCAACGGCCCATCCCACCTGTTCGTTTCCAATTCACCATGACAATCTCTCTCAGACAGTTTTGCCCAACCTGAGCCTATCGCTCCGGGAAAGATCTCCAATCCTCCCTTATCCGTATCCGTAGAATGGCTGGCCCTAAGAACCGGAGATCCTCAGAGAAAGAAGCACAGGCCGGATGCCACGCACCTTCCTTTCCAGAAGTTGGATATATCTGTGTGGCGCGCTAGTGATTCCGGCGCCCGATGCTCCAGTCCAAACACATACGAATGTCGTAGAAGTGGGAAGGGAGCTTGCCTGACGCCCTGTGCCAGTGAGTAAATGGGATATTTCCCACCGCGCTTTTGCTGTATACATTTTCCCTTACAGATGATAAATCCTACAGAATATTACTTGACAAAGTCTCGGATACTATGTATCTTATATATGGAACCGTACCAAAGAATGTTTGAGGGGTCTATAAGCACATGGAAGTGAATTGTCTTTTCCTCTATATCCTCAAAGACATGGTGTCTAATTGTAGTGCCATACCAGCGGGCTGGATTCTGCCTCAGCGGGGGCTTATCAAAACCAGAAAGGAGGTGTTAGATGAAATCCAATAAGACGTTTCTGATTGCCGGATTAGTTTTCATTCTCACCGCATCAGCGGCATATGCTCTGGACTGCAATGTTTCCTTTACGTCGGTTCTCAGGCTGCAGATGAGTGGTATCGGTCAAGCCGATGACTGGGTCATCGATAATCAGGATGACTTTTGCAGCTTCTGGGATCAGGCTCACGCTCTGATGTACCCAAAGCCGCCTTGTCCGGATATCGACTTCGAGACCTACGTGGTAATTGTAAGCGCCATGGGGAGACAGAGCAACGGGTGCTATAACACAGAGATTCACTGCATCGAGGAGGACCAACAAGGGAACTACACCGTGTATGTCAGGGACACTGTTCCGGGAAAAGGATGCTTCTGTCCAATGATGATCGTCTGCCCGGTTCACGCAGTCAAGGTGCCAATGCCCACGGGAACCGTGAGCTTCAGCCATACCCAGTTTGTGATGAACTGCGGGGGGTGGAAGTAAGAAACTCCCCAGCTCGCTGGTTTACATTAAGA
>CAYFQZ010000195.1:0-3038 GCA_964345305.1 uncultured Ignavibacteria bacterium
CACCGATTTTCGCAGATTCTCAACTGAGAACTGAGAACCAGGAACCGACAACTACTTGTCAACCACGGATGAACACGGATGAAAGATTCCGGCTTCACACTTCAAACTTGACACTTGCCAGCCTCCAGCTGGCTTCTTTCTTATCCCCGTTCCTTCGTAGGATTTCCCTTGCCTTTCTGCTCGCCTCGGCGTATAATTCCGGCAGTTGAGCGTGACGGCTTTGGAAACCGAGAGATGACTTCGAAAAATGGACCTGACACCTTCAGTTTGCCCGCTGTGCTTGGATATCACATAGTTTTCACATGCGCGATCAGAGAAGGAGCCATGTGTCCATGAATGCAAGTCCGCGGAACGAGGGATGCACCGGATGTGCCATATCCCGAGAAGATCGCAAGGATGAGCACGTACTCAAGATTCTTGCTTACGGTGGCACCTTGCGATTGAAAGGCAATTGGGTTTTGCATCATTATGTCGCACGGGAGGGATTTCTTGGTTGGCTTGCGTTGCAGCCCTACGAGCACAGGGGGCACCTACGGGAGCTCACGGACGACGAAGGAAGAGAGTTTGGAGGAACACTTAAAGCAGTTGAGCAGGCGTTGCATGCTTACTGGGAGAAGGAATTCCCGGGAGACCCTCTCGAACATGTGTATGTAGTGTTCTTTTCCGAATCATCGAAACATCTGCACTTGCACATAGTGCCTCGGCCCAAGAGCTTCAGAGACCTCTGTGTGCATGCTACGGCCTACAGCGAGGGTAAAGAGATTGAGGACACAACCGAATGGCCTTATGGCTGGCGCGTCCACTTGGCAAACAAGTGCTGCCAGTTTCCCGACAGGTATCAGAAGGACGAACAGAAGACCAAGAAACTAATTGAGTTCCTGAAAACGAAACTACCTCTTGCATGAAATGAGGGAGAGACACCAGTGGCAGCAATCGTTTTCGGCGGAATCACAGGCGCACGTACGAGATCTTGCGTGAGGAAACACAGATGCCGGGTGCACAGCACGAAATATCGCGATTTGGCAGTTGGACAGAAATCTTAGTGGAAGCTTGTCTCAAGGCGGTTGCGTTTACGGCGCGAGTTCCCCGCGAAGAGGATGTTGGCCACGACTTCTTCTGCGTTCTCTCAGACGTTCAAGACGACTTGTTCACAGCTGGCCCGTCGTTCACGGTTCAGGCCAAGAGCAACCGCGACCCACTGATCTTCAAGAAAGAACACGAGATACAATGGCTGAAGGAACTGCAGAATCCGTTCTTTCTGGCGGTTGGAAACAGAGAGGACCTGAGCATTGAGATTTATTCCACATGGGGGCGGTTCAACGGCCTCCTAAGAAAGGCTGCCAAGCGAATCATACTGCAACCTGGTCCGCCCACCGGCGGCCGTCCAAACCCGTGGACGGCAGACGACGGATCGGAACAAGTCATTGCGTTGAGTGAGCCCATCATCCAAGCCAAGATGAAGGACTTCATGGATAGAACGCGCGCCAAGAAATACCGGGATATTCTTCGCCAGTGGATCATGATCGACCGGCAGAACATGGTAAACGCCGAAAACGGAATGTACTGGATAATTGGACCAAGAGAATACAAAACAAATGAGGAGCCGCCCGTAAGCGAGGCAATGCTTTGGACGTACTACCACGCGCAAAACCTTAATCGGTCCACGCTCAATTTTGGGCGAACCGCGACCGCTTTACGCCTTACTATTCACTTTGCATATGAGGGTAAGGAAGAAGGCATCGCGGATATCGCTGACGTGGTAGAATCGTTAAATTCAGTCTTGCTCTCATATTGGAAGGCATTGGAACCAACGTCACAGAGGGCCTTGCGGGAACGGGTGGGGTTGGCACCGCCAGAAGCCGACTTCGGGGGTCAACCCTCGGATTAGGCTCAAGCGGGGACAAGGCAAGGCGGTAGGCAATGCCCACCTTACCGGCAGTCGGCGCAGGCGTGGGAATCTGCGTCCGCAAGGGGACTTTGAGGACTGAGGTTCGCGATGATGTTCGCGGAGGGGCTTGAATCCTGTTGCGAATCGGCCTTGGATGGGCGATAATCACCCTCAAAATGTTCAGAATAGAGATGACGTAGGTGCCCAACGATGGTTTCGAAGGACGAATTCGATCGGGAGGTGCAAAGCATTGTGAGGCAGCTTCTGCGCCTGTACAAGCCTCAGAAAGTCGTGTTATTCGGGTCTTTGGTCAAGGGCGAGGTCCGGCCCGGGACGGATATCGATCTGTTCATTGTGAAACGCGGTGTCCCGGAACTGGGCGTCGATAGAATCCGCGAGCTGGATGGCCTGGTGAGCTATCGGCTCGCCACGGATTTTGTCGTTTACACGCCGGAGGAAGTCGAGCAAAGGCTGTCGTTGGGCGATCCATTTATCAAGAGCATCCTGGAAGAGGGGAGAGTACTCTACGATGCCGCCTGAGATAGCCAGGGAATGGATCGAAAAGGCAGAGGAAGACTACGGCTTCGCCTGTGCCGGCATGGAATGCACCGAGTATTTTGCCCAGGTATGTTTTCATTTTCAGCAGGCGGCGGAGAAATACCTCAAGGCGTTCATCATTGCCAGGAAGCTGAACTTTCGACCCGTGCACAATCTGCTGGAACTGCTGCGGACGTGCAGCCAGGCGGCACCAGACATCCAGGAGTTGGAGCCAGCCTGTCGTTTCCTCAACCCATTCTACATTGACACTCGTTATCCTGTCCACTGGCCTGGCGCCTATGACAGAGCCACAGCGACCCAGGCAAAGGAGATGGCCGGGGTGATTAGGGACTGGGTGGCGCGGGCTCTGGGCACTTAGAGAGGACGCCGGCTCGGGTGGCCGGGATGATGGCATTTCCAGGCTGGACTTTTCCCCTTTGCCTGTCCCCAGACCGCGAACAGGCCGGCTCGTGGGCCGGCGTGCATCCGCTTGTCCGGGTGCGTGTCATGTTTGTAGGTAATACAGATATCTTGCCTAGTCTGTCATGTCGAGCGAAGCGTCAGCGCAGTCGAGACATCTGGCCGCGAAGGGAAGGTGCCTCTTGTCCATAGC
>CAYFQZ010000196.1:0-2951 GCA_964345305.1 uncultured Ignavibacteria bacterium
TGGTCAGTCAAACTGATATTACGCTGGATGCGGATCGCTTATGCGTTCATGTCTTTTGCCGCCTGCCGATTGCTCAGTGCCAACGATCGGAGGAATACAGTGTTCTCATCTGAAAGGACGCCGGCTGGGTTTTCTCCTCATCGGTTCGCGCGGGATGCTGACTTGGCCAATCTACGAGGCGGCAGTCTTTCTCTTCTAAGGAGAGACAACCGGATTTGCCTGGAAAGAGAATCCGAACACATCATCAGGAGAATGGCAGGAAAGGTAGGCTGAATGGGATTCAGGGACCGCACCGAAACTCGCAGAGTGCACAACTCTAACCGGAATCAAGGCCCCAGTCAGCAGGCCGCTGGGGCCTTGTTCGCCTTAGCATGGAGCGCGCGTCACCTACGGATAAGGTATCATGTAGTTGGGGATGAATTCGTAGTCGATTCCTGGCATTACAGAGTGGGCGAATTGAGGAGCCGGTCCGCCGTCCAGGGTGAACTTGGTCCTTGCCGTATGCTTGAGCCATACGACCTTGGTTGGATGCTGTGTTCCATCTTGAACCGAGACCAGTTCATGATAGTGCATGTAACCCCTGGAGGAGTAGTGTTCGGCCTTCTGTTCCGACCACACGTCCATTATTGCATGCACCATGTACAGCAGCTCGCCGTCGTCGGCATCAGACGACCACCAGCTTGGTGCCTCGAAAGGACCGGAATTGTAGTGCTTTCCGACCAGCTCTCTCGGTCCAGCCTGGACCCAATAGTGTCCGGGGACGTCGCGCTCTCCATTGGGTCCGTCAGCTGGTCCGGCAAGGTAATAGTCTGTTCCGTCCACGTTTATCACAATGCCGTGCACGAATCCCTTGCCTACAGCCGAGGACGGAGCGATCAGAACCGCTGCGAATGCTGCGATCAAAAATGGGGTGAGTAATGCTTTCCTCATGTTAATCACCTCCTTTCTTTTTTGAAGTTCGTCCCAGACAGGATTTTGCGAAGTCTCCGCGACCCGGTAACCTTATCGGAACCATCTCTGTGGTCCATTCAGAGTTTTCCGCCCCGAGGCGATGGGCGAATACGAATCTGAGCACCGAGCCTCCAGCGCCATTTTTGCCACAACAACGGACAGGGGAGGCCCAGCCCTCGGATTCCGATTGACCGAGGCCTTGCCCATCTCTAATGTGACTTAGTGAAGAATCAAAGAAACTCCCTCCCATTAAGGCAATCTGAATGAGACGTGGGTCTGTGAGTTGAATGGATCGGGGTCGTTGCAGCCCAAACTGAGCTCATCTGTCGTTTCACAGGAGAACTCAAAGAGGTGCCCGAGAACAATGAGCGTGCAGTTGGTTCCTTCAAAGTCAGCGCCGTCGCCTGGCAGAAACCGGCAAGGACAAGCGGTATGATATTCTGGCTCCGAGCCCCGCCTGCCGCTTCTATAATGGCAGCCAGCGCAAACGTCAGGATTGGCCCAGCAAATCCGAGAGTTCCCAAGCATGAGCATGGGACTGGCAGGCATCAACTTCGGGGCCCTACCCGGCGCGCCCAAGTGCTCGACACCAACGAAGAGCCGACGCACCTGCTAACTTGAACGCAACTGCCTTGCCGTTAAACTGAGCCTTGCCTGAGCTGGTCGTTAATGGAACCGGTGAGAGCCGACGCCTGCTTCACTGCAGGATCTACAAGATATTCTGCGGACGGACCACGCAGGGGCGAGTCTGACAATAGGCGCGGCAGGGCAGCCCGTGTAGTAAGAGGACGATCTCCAACCGCGCCTATGACCTCACTATTCCGTCATTGAGGTTCAGACGGATGAAACCTGCTCGTTCGTCAAGTTACACTATTCGGCAACGTCGCCGATGGTCGGCCCTTGGACGTCTGGCAGTTCTCCCTTGGTGGCACCCTCTTCTTGCTCACAGAACGCTTCGGGGGGCACGCAGACATTAATCTCACAGCAGGTCCGGACCGCACAGATTGAACCCTCCGGGCAGTCGCCAGTGCCGTTGGGACATGGGATGAGAGGCGCGCACGGTGTGGAGCCTTCAACGCACCATCCCCCGCCCTCGTAGGTGGTGACACAGACGGGGCTCGGACAAGGGGTCGGCTCATTGCATGGCTGGAAGGATCCACACTCCGCGCCCTCACACTCCGGACTGGGCCCCTCCGGCCCGCAGGGCTCCTGTTCGGCTATCGGGATCCGCCGAGCAAACTGACTAATAATACACGAGGCGCATTCCTCACTGATCTCTCCGGATTCCACATATGGGTCAACCAGATGGGCAACAGCACTGACGTAGGCTCCGTGGTTCTTATACACGGCCGGATCTTCATCTCCAACCGCTGCCTGAACCTCAAGTTGAAGCTGCCGGCAGAAATAATCCAGACTATCGCCATCATTCGCCAGTGCCTGCGGGATAGCTCCGCAACACAAGCAAACCACCATCACGCCGATGATGAGATTTCTTTTAGACATCGTTTTGTTCCTCCCTAAACTTCGGTTACAGATTTTCGTTTATTTTCACACGATTGACCTTGCTTCTTTTCCCGGTCATCACCTCCTTTCCTCCAAGTTAAACCGCCCAATGTTACGTGGTCTCTTCCCTTTTCATCACCTCCTTTCTTCGAAACGTTCTGTCAAATGGAATCGTACCACCCTTCAATGATGTGGCTACCTCATCAGAACAGTCCCCACGGTCTCATCAAAGGTCTCGCTTTTTCAGTTGAACGAAGCATGTGCGGATTGCCGCCGATCTCCAGGCATCCTTCTTACTAATACCGCTAAAAATGGTGGGTTCATGTTTAGAAAACGCAAACACTGAGGTTCCGAACAGACCGGAAGTCCAATGCATCCCTCATTTCCGAACTCTCTGCCGCACATAACTCGATAATCTTCACTGTTCTCAACAGTCAGTATGGTTTTCACTACGCTTCGCTTTTCAACCATCTGCGCCCCTTGAAGCTCAATATCAG
>CAYFQZ010000197.1:0-2997 GCA_964345305.1 uncultured Ignavibacteria bacterium
AAGTGGATGCAATCAGCCGTCAAACGTCCGGGGGCGTTTACTGCTAAAGCCAGGGCCGCAGGAAGAAGCGTACCGGCTCACGCCAGTTACGTGCTTTCTCACCCAGGCCAGTTCGACACCCGTACCAAGCGACAGGCCAATCTTGCTAAAACTTTTGCTAAGTTCAGGAAGTAGTGGTAGGCGGGTTGAGTGTAGACTTTGTAGGTGAATAAGCTCTGAAGCTTTGAAACATGGGCCGATACATATCGGGCAACTCTATATCTAAACTGAGCAGTCATCTGCAATGCAAGCTCGTTCAACCCGCCTCTTTTTGGGGCCTATGCAAGAGAATAATCTTATACCCGAAATTTTCTATAGCTTGATGGATCAGGCCGATAAGCTGGATCAGCTTGACGAATCGGTTCTGAGCAGGTATTATGAACTCCTTAACGATGCCACGAGTTTCATACCGGAGTTGGTGGCGGTTATTGGTCCGGATGCTTTTGAGTTGCTAGTCAAGAACTACGGCGGGAGGACGATTACTATCCCAAGTGCCGATAACATCATCAGTTTTGTGAGGAAGAATGAGCCAAGCGACAACCAAAAATAGTATGGTTCACCAGATGGCAGGTGAGCTACTCGATGCCATCAGCAGCGGAGATCAGGTCAGTGAAGGATTGATCGATTCCGCAGAAAGTATGATCCAGGCCCACCAGCTTTACGTCTCTCTGTTGTACGTGGGGATGGTGATGGACCGGGTCACTCAACTACAGTACTACTTCGATGCTCTTGACGAGATAGTCGAAGAGGTAGACACCAAAGACCTTGCCGAAGCAGACCCCCAGACAAAATTACGCGCTGTCTCTGTGTTGAACAATGCTATCAAGGCGAAGATCGACGTGATCAACAGCATGATGGCTACCAGAGATGCCGTGGGTCTGCTGATCTCTAGTATGAAGGACCAGTTTGGTCCGACTACGGAGGTTGTGGAGGATACAACTGCGGGTAAGGATCTGATGGCTCGTCTTCAGAATATGAAGCCGGAGCAACGACAGAAGGTGTTGGGTGGTATGGTTTCACTGTTACGTGGCGTAATGGAGGATGTTGATGACGAGTAGCGAGGAGCAGAAAATTTTTGATAAAGCGAAGCGGCTCAGACAGTTGGGCCTTTTCGTTACTAAGAACACAATCGACAAGAACAGGAAGTATGGGGACGCTGCCCGGAAGGTAACCGATCTGCTGTATATCTTGTATCCTGATGGGATCACTTCGGACCAATACGACAACGCCCTGTTGTTGATTCGGTTACTGGACAAGGTGGTTAGGTTGGCTTCGTACACTCCAGAGCGACTTGAAGCTGATGACGAAAGTCCGTGGATAGACGTGGCCGGATATGGCCTCCTTGGTGCAGAATTGTTTCTGGATAAGTATGAGACAGGTTATGAGCCTGGGGAGTATGAAGTCTAATGGGTATGGAATTTTGGATCCTAACTGTCGGTGGAATTCTGTTTATCAACATAGTTTGCTGGATCGTCGCTGTCCGGATCTTCAGTACGGTGTATCAGAACAAGTTCGACTCTCTTGTGGGAATCATTCGTGATGCGATGACTGAGCGGGACATGAAGCTCAGGAAGATTGAGGCGATGTTGGCGCGGGCCGTGGTAACGGACACTAGGCTATTTGACGGCATGATTGATATCGAGGACGAGGAGGACATTCCGCATGAACGTGAAGAAGAAGATACGGACTGAGTTAGATAACCTCGTCTACACTGTTGCGACCACGTACAACAACTTTATCACGGAAGATATCCCTGATAAGGAGTTTGAGCAGGCCGCAACGACTGTTCAAGAGGCGACGGATGCTGCCGAGGAAAACTTGGTGTATGTTGCCAACGAAGTGGTTACCGAGACTATCAAGTTCACCGAGGAGCAGGCAGAGAAAAAGGCTGATAGGCTCACGAAGATGCTCCCAGAGACCATAAAGGCTCCAGAGCCTGTAGAGGCTGTACAGCCGTTAGAGGCTCCTGAGGCTCTCGCTGCTGCCCCTCCCACATTGGAGGGGCCGGTGACCCCGCTGCCTACAGAAGTTTCTGAGCCAGGAGAAGTATTCACCCCACCGAACATGGATCAGCTTGTTGAGCAGGCAGAGCAGGCCCTTCAGGGCGGTTCTGTGGCCGGTGGTGCAGGGTTAGTGGACATTGATGAGACCGTAAGTGTGGATCATGACCTTGGTTTGACTGTTGCGGAAGAGAATAGGATCAAACAAGGGCTTCCTGCGAAAGTAAACCGGCCTACAATCCACGTAACGGGTAAGCCTCTACAGATGAACCCCGAGACCCCTCCGAAGCCTCAGGAAGCCCCTGTACGGCCTTCTTATGAGAAGGAGATGCGACAGATTGCCAATCTTGTTAAGGGGCACGTCAATGCCTCTAATGAGTCTCTGGCGATGTTAAGCACCAATATCTTGCTCATTGTAGAGGAGGCGCTGGGCGAAAATTTTACCGAGGGGCCAGCCAATGCCAAGTAAAGACAAAGGGTTTTTGGTCCGGGTTTATGTCACTATTGCGGGGGGAAAAGAAATCCTCACCGCAGTAGATGCGTTTCGGGCTGAGACCGAAGAAGAGGCGCGTAATTATGCGTTCAATATGTTCACCACCGGGGCAGGTGCCACCATGTATGGGGACACCATGTTCATCCTAGATGCCGTTGGTGCTGTGCGTGCTGTAATAGAGAAGGAAATAGATCTGGCTGACCCAGATAACGCTAAATGGCTTAATTCAGTAGACCTATTTGAGAGGTTCTTGGAAAAACAAGATGCGCGACAAGAAAGCAACAGACCTTTCCCGCCTGCTGCCGGAGTTGGCCCAAGATGAGTTGAATGAGGAAGACGAGGAGCTAATAGCCGAACTAGTCAAGCTCGTTCAGACGACCGGGACTACGGATATCCTCGATGATATCTTCCTCATGGACTACGACACCAAGCCAGTGACGCCACAGGAGTTTCTATCCTCTAGGT
>CAYFQZ010000198.1:0-13600 GCA_964345305.1 uncultured Ignavibacteria bacterium
ATATCCTCCAGCATGGCCTTCCTTCTGTCTCCGAAGCCGGGAGCCTTTACCGCGCAGACCTTGAGAGTTCCCCGCAGCTTGTTCACCACCAGGGTGGCCAAGGCCTCTCCTTCCACCTCCTCGGCGATGACCAAAAGAGGCTTGCCCATCTGGGCTATCTTTTCCAGGACCGGCAGAAGGTCCTTCATCACCGAGATCTTCTTATCGTGAATCAAAATCAGCGGCTCCTCTAATGCCGCCTCCATGGCGTCCGGGTCGGTGATGAAATAGGGAGAAAGGTAGCCGCGATCAAACTGCATTCCCTCCACCACCTCCAGGTCGGTCTTGGTGGTCTTGGCCTCTTCGACTGTGATCACTCCGTCCTTGCCCACCTTCTCCATGGCATCGGCGATTAAGTCTCCGATGGACTTGTCGTTGTTGGCGGAGATGGTTCCCACCTGGGATATCTCGGTCTTGCCCGGAACCGGCTTGGACATCTTCTTTATCTCATCCACCACCGCGGCAACACCCTTCTCGATTCCCCTCTTCAGGGCCATGGGATTGGCGCCGGCCGTGACGTTCTTCAATCCTTCCCGATAGATCGCCTGGGCCAGTACCGTGGCCGTGGTGGTGCCGTCTCCTGCCACGTCCGAGGTTTTGGACGCAACCTCCTTCACCATCTGGGCTCCCATGTTCTCGAAGGGATCCTCCAGCTCGATCTCCTTGGCGACGGTCACGCCGTCTTTGGTCACGGTGGGAGAGCCCCACTTCTTGTCCAGGGCCACGTTTCTTCCCTTGGGTCCGAGAGTCACCTTGACCGCGTCAGCCAACTTGTCGATCCCCCTCTTCAATTTCTCCCGCGCCTGTGCGTCGAATTCAATAATCTTCGGCATACTAATCAACCTCCCGTTTTGTTTAGTCCACCGTCAGCCGTCCGCCGCTAAAAACAACTTCTGTACTGGCGGGCCGACTTGGGACCGTGCTCCGATTTATCCGATTACCGCCAATATGTCACTCTCCCGCATAATGATGTACTCTTTGTCATCGATGGTGACCTCGGTTCCAGAGTACTTCCCGTAGAGGACCTTGTCTCCCTTCTTCACCTCCAGCGGGATTTTCTTCCCGTCGTCGGTCACTCTGCCCGGCCCCACCTCGATTATCTCACCTTCCTGGGGCTTCTCTTTGGCGGTATCCGGGATGATTATGCCGCCCTTCTTCATCTCCGAAGCCTCCATGGGCTTAATCAACACCCTGTCTGCCAAAGGCTTAACCTGCATAACCGTACCTCCTTTTTGTGAGTTAGGAAACGATTCTAGTTAGCTCTCCGAAGCTTGTTAGCACTCTACGCTGGCGAGTGCTAAAAAGTTTGCAAAAAAAATATCTTGCCCATCTCAAGCATCTGGATCAACAGAAGGTCATCCCCGACTGCCTGGCAGGCAACGGAATGCGAATATAAATTCCCCCTTTTCTCTTGTCAACTATTTTTTTTGAGAATTTTCCACCTGCTGGTGGATTCTCCTCAGCCCCTCCAGCGTGAGGGTAGGGTACACTTGTTGAATCGTGCTCGACTCCTTTGCGATCAAATCGGCAAGCCCGCCTGTGGCGATCACCTTCGGCCTTTTCCTCGCTCGGTGCCTCTTTTTGAGCTCTTCTGTTATCCGGTTCACGATTCCGTCTATCTGTCCCACGCATCCGAAGATGATCCCGGACCTGAGGCTCTCCTCGGTGCTGTTTCCGATGGCACTTTTGGGCCTCTCAAGGCTGACCTTGGACAGTTGAGCAGCTCTCTGGAAAAGATGCAAAGACGAGGTCTCCACGCCGGGAGCGATGGCACCTCCCAGATATTCGCCCTTCTCCGAGATCACGTCGAAGTTGGTGGAGGTTCCCAGATCCACCACTATGGCGGGACCGCCGAAGATCTGATAGGCTGCCACCGCATTGGCGATTCGATCCGCCCCCACCTTGGAGGGATCATCGTATAGAATCTTGATTCCCAGAGGGAGATTTGAGTGTACCAAGACGGGATCGACCTGCAAGAACTTCCTGCTCATCTCCTGATAAATCGGGGTCAGTGGGGGAACCACTGAACAGATTATGACGTCCTTAACCCGGCTGGGATCGGGGACGAGCTGCTTGATCAGAACGCCGCATTCGTCCACGGTCAGTGCATGATTGGACGTGACTCTGAAATGGTCCATCAGTTTTTCCCTTCGGAACATTCCCAATACGGTATGGGTGTTTCCGATATCGATGGCCAAGAGCATGATTACGTTTCCTTTGAGAAGTTCTTTTACGAATCATCCCGCCTGATCGCCTGTCGGGCCCGGTGACTCTTCTTCAGCATACCTCTGTGAGGAGGGGGAGATTTGAGATAGCATGAACCAGGAACTGAAAATACAGAAAATGGGCACAAGCGGGAAATGGAATCGATCGGTGCCGAAAAAGACAAAGTGAGCGGCCAACCAGTACGCCAGAATTGCGCCCAGCAGAAAAAACCCTCGATTTCTCTTCCTTCTTTCTCTCAGCAATAGAACAAATCCTCCAGCCGAAAGGATGAGAACCGTAAGATAATACGTCTGTCCTACGAGATTGAAGATGACGAATTCGTCGACTCTCCGGGCCTTTGCCGCTAGGTCCAGCTCCTTGGCGATGGCTGCGAAGTCGGTGGCGAACATGTAGATCTCCTTCTTCACTCCTCTGGCCAAGAATCCGAGGGGTTCGTCTGCTATGAACTTCGTCCCCAGCCTGTATCCCAGCCTGTTGTTCTCCACCTCGTTGGGAGCGGTGAGCGCCCCGAACGGAGTCTGCGCACGCCACACCCAGCCCCCGCTGGAGATGGGGCTGTTTCCGATGTAGAGATTTATGCCTCCGCTGGTGGCAACGGTGAAGGTGCCCATGACCAGCTTGTTTCTCAGCAGCCAGGGAGAGAGCGTCAGGTATGAAACCAGTATGGTCAGTCCGGCATTCCTCAGAACCAAGACGGGTCTGCGGTTAGACTTAAGGTAGAAAAACGCTATGAGAAGGGGAAAGACCAAGGCAACCGCCCTTACCAGAATCAGGAGGCCTGCAAGAACTCCAACCATTACAGGATTCCAAATGGAAGAGTCATCCGTTCGCTTCACCAAAAGGTAGATGACCAAAATGAGCAAAACCGTGAAGAGGATCTCGGATGCCAGAACGTTGGTGAAGAATATCTGGCTGGGGAAAAGAGCCAAGATGACCAGGCTCAAACGGGCACAAACAGGACCGACAATCCTATTGGCTGCCAGATAGGTGAAAACACAGATACACATGCTCAAGAGCACGCTGATGAATTTCACGGCAAAGTAGCTGTGCCCGAATATCCGGTAGATTATGGCCAGGAAGAGAGGGTATCCTATGGGCCAATATGCCGTGGGCGCCCCATCCTCCTCGTATCTCCATACCCGCGACATATCATAGGCCAGCTTATCGTACCATTCCCAATCTGCATAAAGCTGGGTCGGAACGAAGACGATCCACAGCATTCTCAGAGCAAACCCAAGTCCCAGGAACAAGAGTAGGAATCTCGCCTCCTCCAGATTTTCAACCCTCCTCACCGCCTTTTCAATGAGGCTTTTACGCCAGAGGAGGAAGAGGACCAGACAAACTCCCACAAGTCCCAGGGATAGAAAAGAGCTTCGCAAAACCAGCAGCGTCTGTGGAAGCAGGGAGCGGTCAGGGCTTAAGTGCAGAAATAGCTCCTGAACATCCTCAAAGAAAACAAAGCAGGAGAAGCCGCAGACCACCAGAAACAACCCCAGGATAGCCAGTAACAGAGGGGCTTTTTCCCGACCACCGCTTTGTTCCGGCCACGACATCCTTTTTCACCTCAAATGTGAAGGGTGATGTTTGCCACAAGCTCCATTTCAATCCGCGGCGTCCACTCTCTGGTAGACGTTGTATCTGCACCCATGCAATTTGTGCCCCTCCAGACTTACCTTTGCTCGATTAAGATTTACGGATTGGAGATCGAAAACCGCCACCATTCTGTAGTTGCGTTTCAGCCACTCGCTCTCTACAACCTGGGCGAAGTATGGACCGGAGAGTCCGGTCAGGAAATAGGCCGGTCTGTATGCTTTGAGCAGGCCGAGACGATCCTTCTTCCTGTTGAAGGGGATGGCCTGTGGAGAAACCAAACCATCCTGGTCCAGAATGTAGCGTTTAGAATAGTAACCCAGATGGCCGATATCTTCTGCGCAAATCGTATCCGTCGGCTGGGTGTTGGCCTCCAGCCATAATCCCATCTTTTTGTTGATATCTTCCACGACCACCTGTTCTACGGCCAGAAGTCCAATCGTTCGCCTTATCTGCTGAGAGCAAATCATCACGCTTGCGATGATCACCACCGAAATGAGAGCCGTTCGGAATACCGCCACACCGGATGGGATCTTGGCCCGTGGTGATTTGTCGGCAAAGCTGCTGACCCAAACGCCGTTTAGCTTCTCATAAGCCAGCTCCGCTCCCAAGGTGACCAGAATCAGATAACCGAGATAGAAGGGAACATAATACCAGATGTGAATCTTGGTCTGGGCAAAGAAAAAGAAGACGAAGTACAGGACACTCCAGAGAACGACGAAATCATAGGATCTTGCCCTGGTCAGAGCGCGATATGCTCCTGCCAGCGCCAGTGCCAAAAGGGGCCAGCCTATCTTGACCTTCAGGAAAAGAAATTCCCAGAAGATCCTCCACTGCGGTGTCTCCCAGATGGTTTCAGAGTAGAGAGCTTTCTTTCCCGGGACTGAATTGGGTACGGGAGAGCCAAAATACAGGATGGAGAAGACGAGCCAGGGCAAAACCAGGGCCAGACCCCCCAAGACGAGTCTGGTGGGAAATCTTCGGTAACTCAAAACGTAATGAAGCAGCAGGGCTAGCCCAAGTATTATCCCGTCCACTCTGGTTAGGAAGGTCAAACCCAAAAACAAAGATGCCAAGCCGAGATTCTTTTTGTGGTAGCAGTAGAGAGCAGAGGCAATGAACAGCACGTACAGGCTGGTTTCCATACCAGAGATGGACCAGACCACCACCCTGGGGAAGAGCACGTAAAAGAAGGCAGCCAGAGTTGCCACGCCAAACCTGTACTGTCTCAGAAGCAGGAAGATCAATGCTCCGGTCATACAGTCTGCTGCGACGTTCACCAACCTGGCGAGGAGTACAATGGGGAGGCCCAGCTTAACCAGCAAGGCTAAAAGCAAGGTGTATAGAGGAGTGGAGATTCCCAGTACCCTCTCTCCCTGGTTGTAGACGAACCCTTTGCCTGCGGCGATATTCTCCGCATACCGGAAAGTGATGAATGCATCGTCTGCAACGTAGTTGGTGTAGTATGCGACCAGGACTCTGATCAGAATGGTGGTGAAGACAATGAGGATTATAACCGATATCGTCTTCTCGATGTCTTTGCTCATAGAGCAAGCCAAACACGGCCCCGTATCGCGCCGCCTTTTGAGGGAGAGGATCGGTATGAGACTCTGCAGAATTACAACACAGCCACCTCGCCTGCCCTCACCGCCCTCTGGCCTTTCTTGGTCTTTATAACCAGAGAACCGTTATCGTCGATGTCCTGAGCCAGCCCCTCGATTCTCTCCTTGCCGAATTTCACCGCCACCTGCTTACCCAGGAGGGAGGAGAACTTCTTTATCAGACGGCGTTGAGGAGCCAGTCCGTTCTTCTTGAAATTCAAATAGATTGCCTCGAACCTCTTCAGAAATGAAATCAGAAGCGCCATTCTGGAGATTTCCTTCCCCGACTCCATTCTTATCGAGGTGACTTTGGCAGATAGCCTCTTGGGGAAATCGCCAGCTTGGTGGCTGACGTTGACCCCTATTCCGGCAATGACGAAATTGGTCCTGTCCAGTTCGGCGGATAGCTCCAGGAGTATGCCGCCCACTTTGCGCCCGTCGATCAGGCAGTCGTTGGGCCATTTTATCCTGGCATCCACTCCACTCAGGTCGCGGATGGCCCGAGCTAAGGCCAGACCAGCGCAAATGGAAAGCCCTGGCGCTGAAAACGGTGGAACCTCTGGACGAAGAATCAGGCTCATCCATAAACCCAGCTTTGGCGGGGAGTACCAGCTTCTCCCCATTCTGCCCCTTCCCTTGGTCTGTTCGTCGGCAACGATCAATGTCCCTTCGGGTGCCCCTCCCTCTGCCAGCCGAAACCCCAGGGCGTTGGTCGATCCGATGGTACGGTAGGAAAGAACCTCCCTCCCCAGCACCTTGGTCTTCAGTTTCTTCTTTATTTCACCGGGAAGGAGAAATTCGGGAGCCTGGGTGAGCCTGTAGCCTTTTCCCTTTTCGGACTCGATCTTGAAATCCCACCTTCTCAGCTCCCTTATCGCCTGATAGATCACGTAAGGATGTAATCCCAGCTTGTTGGAAATCTGCTTGGTGCTTAAGAAAGAACGCCGGTTTTTCTGCAGGAGGGCGAGCAGTTCTTCCTCGGCCGTTTTCAGGGTCCTTATCATGCTCAGTTTGTCGGGTGAGAGATGCGGTGATCCCTTGCTGGCGGAGCCGAAGCTCCGCCCTAAGTCTATGGTTCCATCAGAATCAGAGTCAAATCCAGCGCCGGGGCTGAATGGGTCAAGGCTCCTACGGAGATGAAATCCGCACCGGTCAGTGCAATACTTCGGACATTTCGCAGGTTGATATTGCCGGATGCTTCTATTTTTATTTTCGAACTGGCTGAGCGAATTATCCTGACCGCCTTTTTCATTTGGGCGATATTCATATTGTCCAGCATGATCCAATCCGGCTTGGCTGCTATTGCTTCCTTTAGCTCACTTAGATTTCTCACTTCAACTTCGATTTTCTCTTTTCGGCGTTTTGACTTGGCTTTTCTTATGGCTTCTGCAATTCCGCCCGCTGCCCTGATGTGGTTCTCTTTGATGAGGAACATGTCGAAGAGCCCCATCCTGTGGTTCTCCCCTCCACCAACTTTGACTGCCTGCTTTTCCAACAATCTGAGACCCGGTGTGGTCTTCCGGGTGTCCAGTATCTTTGCTTTCGTTCCTTTTAGCTTCTGCACATATTGTGCGGTCAAGGTGGCGATGCCGGAGAGCCTTTGCAGGAAATTCAGGGCGGTTCTTTCCGCGGTAAGAATGGCTTTCACTTTTCCTTGAATGACAGCGATCTTTTCCCCTTTCGTGACCCTCTGTCCATCTCGGCTGAGCATCTTGAAGATGATCCGCCGATTCACCGTCTGGAAGACCTCATTTGCCACCGTAAGTCCGGCCAAGACCCCGTCGTTCTTGGCTGCGATGACGGCCCTGCCGGACAGCGTGCTATCCACGAGCGCATCTGACGTTATGTCTCCCCTGCCAGCATCCTCCGCCAGAGCCAAACGTATCAACTGCCTTGTCTTTGCGTCCACTTTCTGCATTACTGTAGCTCTCCAGGAAAAAACAAGTTAACACAAAAGAGCAACTTGTCAATTGAAAATAAGTGAAGTGGTGGAGGCGAAAGCAGATGTAGAGGCGGCTGTTGGGGACGGTTCCTACTCCCCTCGGAAGAGAAGGTCAGGTTGAAAATCCCGCCGGAGGCGGGGATGAGGGACGAAGAGGAGTAAGCAAAGATCCCCTTGTTCGTCACGGACGCCTTCGTCGCTGACTTGAAGGCGGCTACTGGCAGAGGACCGGGCGGCCTCCAGCAACGAGAGACCCGTTGCTACGTTACAATTGTCCTGTGCCACGGCGACAAGACAGAAGAAAATCACCCCAGCCCGAATACAGACTGGGGTGATTCGTTTACTGCATGAGATAGAGACAGCGGAGCTATTTCAGCAGCAGCATCTTCTTGGTGTATGCCTCCCCATCAGCTTTCAGCCTGTAGAAGTAGTATCCGCTGCTGACCTCCTGCCCTTTGTCATCCTTTCCATCCCAACTCACCTTCTTCGATCCCGGTGCTTGACGCTCGACTACCAGAGTCCTCACTTTCTCACCCAACACGTTATAAATTACCAACTCGACGTTGGCATCTCTCGACAGACTGTAGGAGATGACCGTCTCCATGTTGAACGGGTTGGGATAGTTCTCGTACAGCTCGCAAACAGTAGGATGAGAGGAAACCTGTTCCTTGGGCAACTGGACGTAATACCCGCTTGACTTCAGCACGAAATCCCTGACCATACCAGGAGCAGGGTCCCCGGGGGAGGTAAAGGCTAGTTCAACTTGCTCACCGGGAGAAAGCGTGACGAAGTCGCGATCCTCCACTTCGAGCCGACCTGTCACTTTGCCCTGGACCGAATGCGATGCACTCAGCGGCCTACTGTCGTGAAGCTCAGGCTCCTCAGGACTGACTGCAGAGTACTTGATCTCGTCTGCAGAATAGAAGTTGGTCCAGGAGATCCTGACTTTCATCGTGCCATCTTCACGGAAATACTCGGGCCCAATGAAACAGAAGCCCTGACTGCTGGGATCATCTCTGGGAGGCAGATCAGACAGTCCGATCCAGTTTCCGTTTTCTCCCTCAACCTCGATTTTGACCTCTGATGGCTCCCAAGAACTGCCTGCCTTGTAGTGTTCCTTGGGCTCAGGAGGGGGACCGATCACAACATCTGTGGTAACGGTTAGAGGATCATCCGGGTTCTCCGCCCCTAAGGTGAGAATCAGATGGCCCGGTCCGTCACAGGTGTAGAAGATTCCGTCCCTCTCTACGATTTTCTCCAATTGGTCAACACCGTTGTGGTCTGCGCAGGCCAAGGGAGCGATCTGGTTTTCGTATAGGCGAATCTTCCCCTCAGGAGATACCGCCATTTGAGTTCGCTCAGGATGATCCACCAAGATTAACTCGAAGTTGTCCAGGTAGGACATCTCTTGCTCGAACTCCCTGATCTGCAGACGGTAGGCTCCATCCACCAGGACGGGCTTCTTCTTCAGAGCCAGGTAGTCAGTGGCGAACAGTTCTATCCTGTGCGGATTCTCCGACTGAGTCAGAATGGTGTTGTCCTTGTCGAAATGCTGGCCGGTCCAGGCGTAAACGAAGGGACATCCACTGGGTCGGCTCTTAACCTTGATGCTGCCGTGATCCCACTCGGGCAGGAAGGTTGAATACTCCGGTTCGCAGCCATTGGCCAGGGTCTGGATCTGATTGCAAGTGATGTCGGTGAAGGTGATGGGAATAATCGTTCCCACAGGGACTCCCGATTTCACCTGGAAGTTGATGTAGAAGCCCACCCCTCCGGGGTAATTGGGATCGGCCATGATGCAGTGGCTGTTGGTGGAGAAGACTGAAACGTGGGCTGGATCGGTCCCGCATTCCAGTACGTTGGTCATACTAAAGCGGGCATCCTCCACGCCGTTGTAAATCAGCTTGCCGTCGTCATACTCCATGTCCACCCTGAAGTATATCAAGCCCTCCTCGTTGTGCACGTATACCGGCATTCTGGCGTTGTTGCCGGCATAGACCTGAACCTGATCCGGAAGGGTAAACCTGACTCCCTTGTGATCCACATATACGCTCCCGAAATCATAGGTGGGACTGTAGGCAGGATACTCCGGCGGGCATCCGTTGACCACCGCCTGAAGCGAGTAGCAGAACGGATCGTGGAAGGTTAAGGGTACGAGTGTGCCCACGTCCACCAGGTCCTTCACCTTGAAATGAACATACAGGGCTGGCTCGCTGCCTGGATAGGTGCAATCTCCGCTCCCCGGACCACAGAAAACGTGTAGGAATCCAGCTCCACAGAAGTTGGTATGCGCGTTGATTATGCTGAACCGACCGGCCTCAGCGTATTTGAATTCCAGTGCGTTGGCATCGTACTGAAGCTCAAAACGGAAATAGCTCACCCCGTCTGACTGGTCGAAGAATACCGGAATCTCCAGATCCGACTGGCCAGGATAGGCCGAGATGTTGTCCTCAATCGTAAATTCGTATACCGGAGCGGCTTCAATATACACGCTGCCATCGTCATAGATGGGGCTGTAAGCCGGGTAAGCGGGCGGACATCCGTTGACCACCGCCTGAAGTGAGTAACAGAACGGATCGTGGAAGGTGAGGGGAACGGTGGAACCCACCGGAGCGTTCGGGTCTACGTCGAAATAAACATAAAAGGCGGGTTCGCTTCCCGGATCAATGCAGTCTGGCCCTCCCGTGCCCAGGAACACGTGCAGGTATCCAGGACCGCAGAAGTCGGTGTGGGCGTTGATGATCCCAAAGCGGCCGCCACCGGCGTGACTGAATTCCAGCTTGCTGGCATCGTACTGAATTTCCACCCTGAAGTAGCTCACTCCGGCCCCTTGATCCAGATAGACCGGTATTTCCAGATCCGGCTGGCCTGGATAGCCAGGAATGTTTTCGGCGATGGATGCTTCAAACTCAGGAGGCGGGGGAATATAAACGCTTCCGTTGTCGTAGGTGGGGCTGTAGGCCGGGTAATCCGGCGGACATCCGTTAACTACCGCCTGAAGTGAGTAACAGAACGGATCGTGGAAGGTCAAAGGGATGGTGGTCTCCTGGTTGATCCCCCCGTCCACGTCAAAGTAGACGTAGAAGGCAGGCTCGCTTCCCGGATCAATGCAGTCTGGCCCTCCCGTGCCCAGGAACACGTGCAGGTATCCGGGGCCGCAGAAGTCGGTGTGGGCGTTGATAACCCCGAAGCGACCGCCGCCGGCATGACTGAATGCCAGCTTGCTGGCATCGTACTGAATTTCCACCCTGAAGTAGCTCACTCCAGCCCCTTGATCCAGATAGACCGGTATTTCCAGATCCGTCTGGCCTGGATAGCCTGGAATGTTGTCGGCGATGGATACTTGAAACTCAGGAGGCGGAGGAATGTAGACGCTTCCGTTGTCGTACGTGGGACTGTAAGCCGGGTACTCTGGAGCACACCCGTTGAGCACAGCTTGCAGTCCATAGCAGAAGGGATCGTAGAAGGTCAGGGGAATGGTAGTCTCCTGGTTGATTCCTCCGTCCACGTCAAAGTAGACGTAGAAGGCTGGCTCGCTGCCAGGAACTTCACAGCTCCACGAACTGAAGACGTGGAGGTAGCCGGCACCACAGAAGTTGGTGTGGGCATTGCCAATGCCGAACCGCCCGTTGCTAACCGACTTGAACGTCAGTTTGCTGGCATCGTACTGGATTTCAACCCTGAAGTAATAGGCGTCGGCTGACTGATCAAGATAAACCGGCACTTCCAGGTCGATCTGACCGGGTGATGCAACGATGTTGTCTGGTATCGAGAATTGAAAAGTCTCCGCGTTGGCCACCACAAAGGGGCAGAGGAGGAGAACGACTGCCAACGCTGATATGAGTTTTGTCACTCTCATCTTTCTTCGCTCCTTCCTACAATAGAGTTGCAGAATATCTTTCACCAGGCGACTTTAAAACTTTTTCCCAGCGAGCGGGCCCGCCTGATGACACAACGTCAATCCTCCCCTACCAAAAGGGGGGTTCACAGAGATATCCGAAGTTCTCGATTAGCCCGCGGTTATTCGACTCAAAGGTCGTCATAGGATTTCTCTGCCGATGGTCGCTGCAAAGTCGACAGTATTCTCGTATTTGTGGCTTATAAACCTATCCGAAAGACAATATGAAACTTATTTGTTCATGTTATACTTGTCAAGCAATTTGTGGATAAGTACTATACCCTATGATGCGAAAAGGTTGGAGAGATAGCCCGGGACACTCTGCTTGCAGAGGATGCAGGCCTCGCTCTGGTTGGAGATTCGGCTTCGAGTGTAAGGGATTTTACCCGTGACTATGTCTCGGGGACAGAAAAAACCGGGGGGATTCCGTGATCAGCCCGGCAAGGGGAAGGATGTTCTTCGGATTGTTCGGGCAGGCGTGCGCCAGCCTTACCTGCTGACTGACTCGGATACCCTGCGTCCAGCGGGGTCGTATGACCACCAGGCAGACGAACCGTGGCAGGAGCCTCAATAGATCTGTCCGTCCTTCTTGAACCTGGCAACGTTCATCGCCACCGGCCCGCCTTCGCCGATGATTTCCACGCCAACGCTGCTGGTTGTCACCTTTGCCACCTTGGCGCTGGCCCCTATCGTTATGAAGTCCAGGATGGCGCTCCCCAGGCCGCCGAACCGGATGGTCTTGTTCTTACTCTGGCTTCCAAGAAATACGAACTCTTTGGCTGTGTATACTCTCCACGCTATGAAATAATCCTTGAACCGCCAATCCGAAAGCCTCTTGACGGCTCTTCCCACCTTGAGCAGATCACTTATCCCGACTCCAGCAAGTTGAGGCGTGCGGATGAAGTAGGTGTTCTTGCTCTTGAACTCGATCTTGAATTCGGCTTTGGCCTTTGCGTCTATGTGCATTGGGTCGACCTCTGCGCCGGCCTGAAGCAGGGTTGACGATACGCCCCTGGCCTGAAACTTAAGTGACACTTTTCCGCCAAGCTTCTTGGAGCGTAAAGGAACACCAAAATCACCTAGGTTGCCAATTGGCTGGAAAATCCCATCTCTGTGCTGCATGACGGTTCCGAGCTCGATATCGGTTCCCGGTAGCCACACCGCCCGCAAGCCAAGGTTGCTCTTCAGCCGGTCGTCGAATTTCTCTGGTAAGCCCATAACATACTCCTTTTAAGAATGCTGTCAGGAGCACATGGCTCCTGAGCGAGCTAACTAACCACCCCTATTCCCGGGCTAATCGGTTCTATTTGCCTATCTATTGTACCCATTGATTCCCTTTTGTCAAGTATTTTCTCGCTTGCTTTCTATGGAAGTGCGGCGCAGGGAAAGAACCAATGCGGATTCAACCACATTCAATGCCTTTGGCCAAAGACAATATGGTCGATTCGATCTTATGGGTGGAAAATGAAAGTGCGGAAGTATCAGGTCAGGTCGTGGCCCCCGGACTTGACATCATCCCCGGCTGTTTGTTCTCTGCAGCCCATTTGACGGTCTGCTTAATCCTTTTCTCGCGGGTTTCTTTGCGTTTGGCGTCTGTTATCCAGCCAGTGTACAATCCCCGGTAGCCGGGGGGCAAAGCTGTTGTGGTTGTGTAGGGGCCGCATTCATGCGGCCCGCGCCTATTGCAGCATCTCCCCAACCCGCGGGCTTGATCCTTCGACAGGCTCAGGATGTTTCGATGAATCAAGCCCCTACGATTTCAAACACCGGTCATTGCGAGCGGGCGGACGCCCCCGTCTGGGAAGCCCTGCGCCACTTGGTGCAGGGCGGAGCGCGGCAATCTCCACATGGGGCAGAGAAATGTTGAGAGATTGCTTCGTCGCCCCCGCCTCTGGCGGGGGCTCCTCACAATGACACTAATGGAGGTTTCTGAGGGTGTTTTACATCATTCCCGGCTTTCTGTTCTCTGCAGACCATTTGACGGTTTGCTTTATTCTTCTCTCCCGGGTCTCTTTGCGTTTCGCATCTGTGATCCAGGCGATGTATAATCTCCGGTAGCCGGGGGCAAAGTTGGTGAAATTCTGGAGGGCGTTTTTGTTCGCGGATAACGCCTTCTTCAGACCAGGGGGGATGACAAGCCTTTTACTGGCTAGTCTGTCTTTTGTCTCTTTGTCCTTCTGCTTCCCTCCTTGCTTGAACTTGGCGAGTCCTGCTCTGGTCATCCTCCCCTGCTCAATCATCTTTTTGGCTCTTTTCTTGTTCAGCTCGGACCAATTACTTTTCTCATTGCGAGGAGTGAATTTT